>JAIOOZ010000165.1 GCA_021414185.1 Betaproteobacteria bacterium | reverse complement strand
GGCGTGCGCACCACTTCGCGCCGCACGGATTCGAGACCGGGAATCTGCGTGAAGCCGCTGCCGCCTATGATCGCCAGCATGGAATCAGCCCTCTTTCATTGCGTAGACCGCGGGCAGGTTGCGCCACGCACCTTTGACGTCCATGCCAAAGCCGAATACATAACGGTTGGGCAGCGAGATGCCGATGAAGTCGGCGGCAATCGGCTTCGCCCTGCCGATGTCCTTGTCGGCAAACACTGCCGCGTGAAAACTGCCGGCGCCAGCCTCTATGTCGTCGATCACCAGCACCGCGCGCCCGGCAATCCGCTCGGCGGGAAACATTTTCCATTCAATGCTGCCGCCGCGGGTGGCGTCGCCATAACGCGTCAGGTGTATGTAGTCGAAATCGAGCGGGAAGCGAAGCAAAGGCAGCAGTTGCCCTGTCACCACCACCGCGCCTGTCATAACGCTCAGCACCAGTGGATGCGCCGTCGCCAGAGCAGCGGTTATTTCCGCCGCCATGCGTTCCACCGCCTGCGCCGCCGCCGCTGCCGGACATACCAGCTCCGCGGTCTTCAGGACGTCCTGCGCTTCGCTTGCTGCGAGCATGGCCGCCGCTCAACGCCGCAATGCCGCAAGGTGTTTTGCAAACTCGCGCGCGACCTCGGGATGCTTGAGTCCGTAGGCTACGTTCGCTTTCAGATAACCGAGCTTGCTGCCGCAATCGTAGCGCACACCCGTGAACTGGTGCGCCAGCACGCGCTCGTCGCCGAGCAAGGCCGCGATGCCGTCCGTCAGCTGTATCTCACCGCCCGCGCCGGGCTTCACCCGCTGCAAATGATGAAAAATGCGCGGCGACAGTATGTAACGCCCGACCACGCCGAGGCGCGATGGCGCCTTGCTTGGATGCGGCTTTTCCACGATGGCGGTCACCGGATACAAAATGCCTTCGCGGCGGCCCGGCTTGACGATGCCGTACTGCCGGGTCTCGGCGCGCGATACCTGCTGCACGCCCAACAGCGAGCAACGCTCGCGACGGTAGACGTCGACCATTTGTTTCATGACCGGCGGCTTCGCATCGATAAGATCGTCCGCCAGGATCACCGCGAACGGATGATCGCCGACCACCGGTTGCGCGCACAGCACGGCATGCCCAAGTCCGAGCGCTTCCTGCTGGCGCACGTAGATGCATTTGACGTTTTTCGGCACGACATCGCGCACCATGGCGAGCATCTCGTGCTTGCCGCGCATGGTCAGTTCCGACTCCGCTTGCCGCGCATGGTCAGTTCCGACTCCACTTCGAACGCTTTGTCGAAATGGTCCTCGATGGCGCGCTTGCTGCGGCCGGTGATGAACACCAGCTCGGTGATGCCCGCCGCCACCGCCTCCTCCACCGCGTACTGGATCAACGGTTTGTCGACCACCGGCAGCATTTCTTTGGGGCTCGCCTTGGTCGCCGGCAGGAAGCGCGTGCCCAGTCCGGCCACCGGAAATACCGCCTTGGTAATAACGCTCATCGTGTCCTCATTCATCCAGCAGCTTCAGGAGTTCCGCTTCGTCCAGTATAGCAACACCCAGTTCGCGCGCCTTGTCGAACTTGCTGCCCGCATCGGCGCCGGCAACAACATAATCGGTTTTCTTCGACACGCTGCCGCTGACTTTGCCGCCGCGATCGCGGATTTTCTGCGCGGCATCGTCGCGCGTCAGGTTGGGCAGCGCGCCGGTCAGCACAAAGGTCTTGTTGTAAACCGGGCTCGCTGTATCGACTGTCCGCTGCGCCGTCTCGGCGAATGTCACGCCGGCTGCCTGCAGCTGCTCGATCACCTCGCGATTGTGCGGTTCGGCAAAGAAAGCCGCAATGCTTTGCGCCACCACCGGACCGACATCGGAGACCTGCTGCAGGCTCTCGACGTCCGCCGCCGCCAGGCGATCGACATTGCCGAAATAACGCGCGAGGTCCCGCGCGGTGCTCTCGCCAACATTGCGAATACCGAGCGCGTAAATAAACCGCGCCAGCGTGGTCTGTTTGCTTTTTTCAATGGCGGCGACGAGGTTGGTCGCCGATTTTTCGGCCATGCGCTCGAGTTCCGCCAGCTTGGCGATGCCCAGCCTGTAGAGATCCGCCGGCGTGCGCACAATGCCGGCATCAACCAGCTGTTCGACGAGCTTGTCGCCCAACCCCTCGATATCCAGCGCGCGGCGGCTGGCAAAATGCAGCAGCGCCTGCTTGCGTTGCGCCGGACAAAAAAGACCGGCACTGCAGCGGGCAATCGCTTCGTCTTCCGACTTGCGCACTTCCGATCCGCACACCGGGCAGCGCACCGGCATGACAAACGCGTGGGTATGCAGCGGGCGCTTGTCAATGACCACGCGCACCACTTCCGGTATGACATCGCCGGCGCGCCGCACGACTACCGTATCGCCGACTCGCACGTCCTTGCGCTGTACTTCGTCTTCGTTGTGCAAAGTCGCGTTGGTGACAGTGACGCCGCCGACAAATACCGGCTGCAGTCGCGCCACCGGCGTCAGCGCGCCGGTGCGTCCGACCTGCACATCGATGCCGTCGACTATCGATGTCGCTTCTTCCGCCGGAAATTTGTGCGCAATGGCGAAGCGCGGCGCACGCGATACGAAACCCAGCGTGTTCTGCGCGGACAGTTCGTTCACCTTGTATACGACGCCGTCGATGTCGAACGGCAGACTGACGCGCTTGGCACCGATGGCCCGGTAATAGCCCAGCAAACCGTCAACACCTTTGACGACCGCGCGCTCGGCAGTCACCAGAAAACCGAGTTCGGCCAGCCGGTCGAGGGTCTGCGAATGTTTGCGCAGCCCGTCATCCGCAGCCGCGCCGGTGCCATAAGCATAAAAAGCCAGCCGTCGCGTCGCCGTGATGCGCGGATCGAGCTGGCGCAAAGCGCCCGCCGCCGCGTTGCGCGGATTGACGAATTCCTTTTCCCCCAGCTCGCGCTGGCGCGCGTTGAGACTCTCGAAATCGGCGCGCAGCATCAGCACTTCGCCGCGCACCTCAAGCATTACCGGTGGACGCGGCGCGCGCAACTTCAATGGAATGGACCGCAAGGTGCGCAAATTGACCGTGACGTCTTCGCCGGTATAGCCGTCGCCGCGCGTCGCCCCCGTAACCAGCAGGCCGTCCGCATACGTCAGGCTGATCGCAAGCCCGTCGAATTTGGGCTCGGCCGCGTATTCAATTTCCGCCGCATCGAGCGTTTCGCGCACGCGTTTGTCGAAAGCCGCTATCTCGTCGTCTGCAAACGCGTTGTTCAGCGACAGCATCGGCGTGCGGTGCGTGACCTGGGCGAATTCGGCGAGCGGTTGCGTGCCGACGCGCTGCGTCGGTGAGTCGGCGGTTACCAGCTGCGGATTTTGTTCCTCCAGCTCCTGCAACTCGCGAAACAGGCGGTCATACTCCGCGTCCGCAATGACCGGCTGGTCCAGCGCGTAGTAATTGTAATTATGCTGATCGAGTTCGGCGCGCAGTTCCTTCGCGCGCTTCACGATGTGCGGAGCTATGGCCATTCACGAAAACAAACGCAGCGCGCGCGCTCCTCCGGCGGCGATCTGTCCCGCCTCCATCGTCGCGAGTATGCCCGTCAGCTGGCGCCGGATCTTGTCGATCGCATCTTCCGTCAGCGCGTTTCGATTGTCGTCCACCAGCGTGCCGCCGAGCGTGGACCCGAAACTGCGCGCGCAGGCCAGCATGCCTTCGAATTCACGCAGCGCATCCGCCACACGCGGCACGTCGAGCAAAAACGTCACGCCGCCGGTCGACAGCGTCTTGATCTGCTCCGGCATGAAAGGCATGGGTTCGTGATTATCCAGCGTGTAGAGCGTATTGCCGCTGTCGCCGCGCAGATAGAACACGCCGTCGCTCTCGAGTTTCAGTCCGCCCGCTTCCGCCAGCGCGCGGATCTTGGTGCCGGAAAACGGAGCGCCGTCGCGCGTCACCACGTTAACGCCGATTGCGATGTCGACGTCGGCGCAAAAGCGGTCGAGCTGCACCGCCATCGCGTGCGCGAGGTCGATGTCGAGACACTTGATTTTGCCGCCCCGGCTTTCCGCCCACTTCTGCACGGCATCGCGGAACGCGCTCAACTGCTCCTGCTCGATGCAGCCCGAGCGGTTGGACATCTGCAGCGCGAAACGCAATTGCGCGTGTTCGGACCCGCTGTCCATGCCCGCCGGCTGCCATACCCCGGTCGCGGCATCGTAGCCCGCGACCAGCACCGGCTTGTGCCAGTCCAGCGCGAGGCCTATCAGTTCATCGTGCAGCCCCGCGCTCGCTGCCGGCGCGGCAAGTTCGGCTTCCACGACATAGTCAATTACCGGATCGACCATGACCGCCGCGCGCGCGCGCGGCACCGGCGCCTTGAATACCGGCGCAGCAGGTGGTGCATCCAGGGTGGGTTCGATGCGCGTCTCTGCCGCACCATCTGCCGCGGGCGCTGCCGGCATCAGCACGTCGTCATGTTCGCGCGCGAACGCCGCTTCCGAGCGGCGGCGGAACTGGCGTTCCTGCCACAAGTTGAACGCATAAACGCCGGCCACGACGCAGGCGCCTATCCCGAGCAGACTGATCTGCAGATCGCTCATTTCCGTGGCTTACGCAGCTTCTTCGGCGAGCTTCATGGCTTCCTCGATATCGACCGCGACGACGCGCGAGACGCCGGCTTCCTGCATGGTAACGCCGATCAGCTGGTTGGCGAGCTCCATCGTGATTTTGTTGTGGCTGATAAACAGGAACTGCGAGTTGACCGACATTTTTTTCACCAGCTCGCAAAAACGCTCGGTATTGGTATCGTCAAGCGGCGCATCGACCTCATCGAGCAGACAGAACGGCGCCGGATTCAGCTGGAACAGCGCGAACACCAGCGATAGCGCGGTCAGCGCCTTTTCGCCGCCCGACAGCAGGTGGATAGAACTGTTCTTCTTGCCCGGCGGCTGCGCGATGACCTGCACGCCGCTGTCGAGTATCTCTTCGCCAGAGAGCACCAGCTTGGCCTGGCCGCCGCCGAACAACGACGGAAACAGCCGGCCGAAATGCCCGTTCACCTCGTCGAACGTGTGCTGCAGGCGTTCGCGCGTCTCGCGGTCGATGCGCCGGATCGCGTCTTCCAGCGTGGTGAGCGCCTGGTTGAGGTCCAGCGACTGGGCATCAAGGTAGTTCTTGCGCTGCTGCGAGGAGTCGAGTTCTTCCAGCGCCGCGAGGTTCACTGCGCCCAACGCGCCGATTTCGCCGCTCAGCCGCACGATATCGGCCTGCAACGCGCCCGAGCGTTTGCCTTTTTCGAGCTGCGCCTCGACTTCCTGCTCGTTGGCGCCGGCTTCGGCGAGCTGCTGCGCGAATTGCTCCTCCATCAGGCGCGCTTCCTGCTCCTTCAATTTAACTTCGCCGGTGCGCTCGCGTATCGGATTGAGGTTTTGCTCAATGGTGAGCCGTTCCTGCTCGGTTTCGCGCAGTTCGGTTTCAGTTGCTTCGAGCGCATCGCGCGCCGCGGCCAGCGCCTGCTCCTTCTGCGCGCGCACCGCAATGACCTGCTCGAGTTCAGCGTTAAGCGGCGCCTCGTCCAGCGCGCCCAGCTCCTGCTCGTGCTGGGCGATGCCGTTTTTCACTGAACCGACGTTGACATCGATCAAATTGATGGCGTTTTCGACCTCGGCGATCTTGTTCGCGCAGGTCTTGAGATGGAATGCGGACTCCTGCGCCGCGCGCTCGGCCTGCTGCGCGGCCAGGCGCTGTTGTTCCAGTGCCGTTTCCGCAGCGGTATATTGTTCGAGCGTGTTGGCCTGATGCCCCTGCAGCTCGATGCGCCGGCGGTCGAACTGACTGATCCGGGTCTGCGCCGCGTCATGCTGGGCGCGCTCATGCCCCGATTGCGCGCCGATTTCCGCCAGTTCGGACGCGATCTGCTCGCCGCGCTGGGTTATGCGCTGCGCCTGTTCCGACAGCTTGAGTATCGCCAATTCGGATTCGTGCAATGACTGCTGTTGCGATTCAACCGCAAAACGCAATTCGTTGAGCGCGGTCTTGCGCTGCTCAAACTGCGTTTCCGCGGCGGCGAGTTCATTGCGTTGCGACGCCAGCGTCGCCTGCTCGCCTGCAAGCTGGCCGGTGAGAGATTCGATCTCGCGCTGGCGCGACAACACGCCGTGCAACTCCGAGTCCGGCGCGTGAAAACTCACGCTGTGGCGCGTGAAGACATGACCATCGCCCGACACCAGCAGCGCGCCTGCCGGCAGCCGCTCGCGCAAGGCGAGCCCTTCGCGGCGGTCTTTGACCACGTAAACCTGGTGCAGCCAGTCGGCGAGCGCGCCGGCAGCGGCTGCGTTCTTGCAGCGTACATAGCCGGCAAGAGGTTCGAGCCCGAAAGGTGCGGACGGCGCGGCGCTGTCGCCGGCGGCCGTATATACGGTCATCTTGCCCGGTGGCAGGTCGCCGAGCCAGGGGGCCGCCTGCGCGAGATCGCCGAGGCCGATTGCATTCAGCCGTTCGCGCAACACGGCTTCCAGCGCGTCTTCCCAGCCGGCTTCGATTTCGATGTCCTGCCACAGGCGGCGTGCCGCATTCAGATCGTGGGAAGCAAGCCAGCCCTGCATGGTTTCGCTGCGCGCGATGCGGTCCTGCAACTGTGTCAGCGCATCGACGCGCGCCGTCAATGCCGTCACCTGCTGCGCGGCGGTATCCACGTTCACGCCCTGCTCGCGCAATGCCTGCTCAAGCTTCGGCAGTGACGCTTCTTAGGCATCGAGCTGCGCGCGCTTGTCGCGATGCTGCGCCTCCAGCGCGGCCAGCTCGGCGCGCAGCCGTTCCAGTTCTGCATTGTCCGGGGGCGCCAGGGCTGCCTGCTCCTCGCGCAGGCGCTGTTCGCGCTGCGCAAGCTGGGCGAGTATTTTCAGCGCGTGTTCGCCGCTCGCGTGCGCCAACTGCAACGCCTGCACGTTTTCGGTGGCTTCCTGCTGCAGCCGGTCGCGCTCTTCCTGGCTGGCGCGAAACTCCTGTTCGGCGATCGGCAATTGCGCGGCA
Source organism: Betaproteobacteria bacterium (assembly GCA_021414185.1). Classification (GTDB taxonomy): domain Bacteria; phylum Pseudomonadota; class Gammaproteobacteria; order Burkholderiales; family SG8-41; genus PALSA-1004. The sequence goes on along the minus strand of JAIOOZ010000165.1, from coordinate 8,671 downwards.
GCTGCGCTGGTGGCGGCCTGGCAGGCGTCGGCCTGCTCCCGGGCGCGCGCCTCTTCCTGCCGCCATTCATCCTGGCTTGCGCGCTGCGCCTGCAACTGGGCTTCACCCTGTTCGAGCTGGTTTTGCAAGGCGGCCAGCTGGTTGCTGATGCGCTGGCGGTTTTCGCGCACGTGCTGGAGTTGCTGCTGCACGCGCGAAAATTCCGCGTTCGTCTCATACAGGCTGCTGTGCGCCGCATGCACGGCGTCGCCTGCGGTGTGATGGCGGTCGCGCAATTCTTCGATGCGGCGCTCTGCTTCGCGCATGCGCGCGGTTTCGGCTTCCAGCTCTATGCCCAACTTCTCGATTTCACGCGTATGACGTTCGCGCGCGCTCGCTGCCTCGCGTTTTTTCTGCAGCCACAGCAGGTTCTGCGCCAGGTGCAGCTGCTCCTGCAGACTGTGGTACTGGCGCGCCACTTCCGCCTGCTCGCGCAGATGCTCGAGCTGCTTGTCGAGTTCGAGACGGATGTCTTCCACGCGCAGCAGGTTCTCGCGTGTATCGCCCAATCGCAACTCGGTTTCGCGCCGGCGTTCGCGGTATTTCGAAACACCCGCCGCCTCTTCGAGGAAGATGCGCAGTTCTTCGGGTTTCGCTTCAATGATGCGCGAAATCATGCCCTGCTCGATGATGGCGTAGGCGCGCGCCCCCAGACCGGTGCCGAGGAAAATATCGGCGATATCGCGCCGCCGCACGTGCAGATTGTTGATGTAATACGCCGACTCGCTGTCGCGCTCAAGCACACGCTTGACCGAAATTTCGCCGTAGCTTGCCCACTGGCCGCCGGCCCTGCCGAGACTGTTGTCAAACACCAGCTCGACGCTCGCGCGATTCACGGTCTGGCGGTTGCCCGAGCCGTTGAACAGCACGTCCTGCATGGTCTCGCCGCGCAGATGTTTCGCCGACGATTCGCCGAGCACCCAGCGCACCGCGTCGATGATGTTCGATTTGCCGCAACCGTTGGGGCCGACCACGCCGACCAGCTGGCCGGGCACGGGAATACTGGTGGGATCTACGAAAGACTTGAAGCCAGCGAGCTTGATTTCAGTGAGGCGCAATTTGTTCTTTGCTCTGTGAGGTAAGTTATAATCCGGGCCGGATTCAGCGCGATGTATTTAGCGCAATATTTTAACTGAATTGGTTCATCTGCCCTAATGCCGAGTACCGCCAGCAAGCACCTCGCCACGTTTCCAAATCCGCAGCCGCGCCGCGATTACCGGATTCACATGGAAATACCGGAGTTTACCTGCCTGTGTCCGAAAACCGGCCAGCCGGACTTCGCAACGCTCTACCTTGACTACGTGCCGGACCGGCTGTGCGTCGAATTGAAAAGCCTCAAGCTCTATATCTGGTCGTACCGCAACGAAGGCGCGTTTCACGAGGCGGTGACCAACCGCATGCTCGACGATCTCGCCGCAGCCACGAAGCCGCGCTTCATGCAGCTGACGGCGAAGTTCTACGTGCGCGGCGGTATTTTTACGACGGTGGTCGCAGCCACGCGCAAGAAAGGCTGGCGCGCGCCGGCAGCCGTCAACCTGGACGCACTGCCGGCGGGTTCGAGCACGCGCTGATATGGTCTGCCGGCGCATGCGCCAGGCGATCCGACAGCAGTCCCGCGGCAACGATCATGATTCCACCGCACCATTCCTTCAGCGTCAGCACTTCGTCCGCCAGCAGCCAGGCGGCAATCGCCGTCACTACCAGCTCGAACAAATAGATCACGATCGCGCGGTTGGCGCTGATATGGCTGAGGCCATATTGCACCGCCAGATTCACCGCGAGCAGCACCACCGCGAGCAGTGACAGCAGGAATACCTGGCCGGGCACCGGGACCCAGATTTCGGCCGCGGGTCCGGTCACCATCACGCAGGCCGCGCCGGCAACGATGCCGCCAAAAAATACCGCGAGCACTTTCAGTTCGATGGCGATCATCGCTGTTTTGCGTATCAGCACGTTGGACAGCGCGAACATCGCGCCGGTGGAAAGCGCGATCCATTCCACGCCGGTGCGAGGCACCGGCCAGCCGATTTGCGGCTGCCACAGCATGACGACGGCGCCGGCCAGCGCCAGCAGCATCAGGCCGTAGCCGGCGCCGGACAGCTTCTCTCCCAACAGCAGGCGCGCAAACAATATGGTCCACGCCGGCGCCAGATAAAACAGCAGCACCACGCGCATGACGTCGCCGTAAATGACCGCGATGGTGAAGCCGACGTTGGCCCAGCCCGCCGCCAGCGCGATCGCGCCCAGCAGCCACGACAACTGTAATTTCGGCCGCAGCAGAACGAAGCCCAGCACCAATGCGCCGGTATAGGTCAGTGTCGTCGCCAGCGCGCCGCCGACGCCGGCCGCATCGAGCGCGCGATAGGGATACCAGATGAGGCCCCACACGGTCGCCCCCGTCAGCAGCGCCGCCACCGGTATCATTTTTGTGAAGTGCGCCACAACACCCTTATAATCCAGCGTTCAGTGATGAAACCTTGACCTGATTGTCGCGCATGAATCCCGCCTTCGACCAACTGCAGAGCTACCCGTTTCAAAAACTCGCGTCTTTGACCAGCGGCGTCACGCCCAATCCGCAGTTAAAGCCGATCAGCCTGCACATCGGCGAACCCAAGCACCCGACGCCGGACTTCATCAAACGCGCGCTCACCGACAATCTCGGCGGCCTTGCCAACTATCCCACCACGCTGGGAGCGCCCGCCCTGCGCGAAGCCATCGCGCAGTGGCTGCAACGCCGCTATGGCCTGAAAAAAATCAGCGCGGAGCACGAGATCATACCGGTCAACGGCAGCCGCGAAGCGCTGTTCGCGTTCGCGCAGACGATCATCGATCGCACCCGCCCCGCTCCGGCTGTCGTCGTGCCGAATCCGTTTTACCAGATTTACGAAGGCGCCGCGCTGCTCGCCGGCGCCACGCCCGAATACCTGCATACGCTGCCGGCACACAACTTTGCGCTCGAATTCGATCAATTGCCCGACGCGGTATGGCAGCGCACGCAACTCATCTACGTCTGCTCGCCGGCCAACCCGACCGGCCGCGTGATGACGCTCGACGAATGGCAGCGCCTGTTCGCGCTGTCCGACCGCTACGGTTTCGTGATCGCCGCCGATGAATGTTATTCGGAGATTTATTTCGACGAAACGCGGCCGCCGCTGGGCGCCCTGCAGGCCGCGCAGCAATGCGGCCGCGACGGCTATCCCCGGCTGGTGATGTTTTCCAGCCTGTCCAAGCGCTCCAACGTGCCGGGCATGCGTTCGGGGTTTGTCGCGGGCGACGCCGCGATTCTGAAAAAATTCCTGCTCTACCGCACCTACCAGGGCTGCGCGATGAGCCCGCCTATCCACGCCGCAAGCACCGCCGCGTGGCAGGACGAAACCCACGTGCTGGAAAACCGCCGGCTGTATCGCGAGAAGTTCGCCGCCGTGACCCGCATACTTGGTGAAGTCACCGAGATCGGCATGCCCGACGCGGCGTTTTATATCTGGCTGGATACCTTGCGCGACGACACCGCCTTCACGCGGGATTTGCTCGCCGAACAAAACGTGTCGGTGCTGCCCGGCAGCTATCTCGCGCGCGAGGCGCGCGGCGTCAATCCCGGCGTCCAGTTCGTGCGCATCGCGCTGGTTGCTTCCACTGCTGAATGCACAGACGCGGCGCACCGCATGGCCGCATTTATTAAAAAACGATAAACCACACCGGACAACCCATGAACGAACTGCAAACCATTATTGAACAGGCCTGGGACAAGCGCGCCGAATTGAGCCCCGGCAAGGCGCCCGCCAAAATCGGGGCGGCGGTCAACGAAGTGCTGGCCGCGCTCGATGCCGGCAAGCTGCGCGTCGCTGAAAAAATCGACGGCGCATGGGTCGTGCATCAATGGCTCAAAAAAGCCGTGCTGCTGTCGTTCCGTATCGAGGACAACACGGCCATGGCGGGCGCTGCGACCCAGTACTTCGACAAGGTGCCGAGCAAGTTCGCGCACTACACGCAGGAAGACTTCGCGCGCGGCGGTTTTCGCGTGGTGCCGCCTGCGATGGTGCGGCGCGGCGCGTTCATCGCCAAAAACGCGGTGCTGATGCCGTCTTACGTGAACATCGGCGCCTATGTCGATGAAGGCACCATGGTCGACACCTGGGCGACAGTCGGTTCGTGCGCGCAAATCGGCAAGAACGTGCATCTTTCGGGCGGCGTCGGCATCGGCGGCGTGCTGGAGCCCCTGCAGGCCAATCCGACCATCATCGAAGACAATTGTTTCGTCGGCGCGCGCTCCGAAATCGTCGAAGGCGTCGTCGTCGAAGCCGGTTCGGTGATCTCGATGGGCGTCTTTATCGGGCAAAGCACCCGTATTTTTGACCGCGCCAACGGCACCGTCAGTTATGGACGCATACCCGCCGGTTCCGTGGTCGTATCCGGCACCCTGCCGTCGAGCGACGGCAAATGCCAGCTGTACTGCGCCGTCATCGTCAAACGGGTCGATGCCGGCACCCGCGCCAAGACCAGCATCAACGATTTGCTGCGCGGCGATTGAAAAGCGTACCTATACCGCGCTGCAAATAAACTTCCCAAGCCCTTCAAAAATTGGCAAAATACCCTTTTTGATGTAGCCGCCAACCAGGGACGCAATGGGCTTACTTGACGACCTCAAGCAGCAGGCTGACTCGCTGCGCCAGAAACAGCAGGTCACGCAAGCTGAACTCAATCAGAACCTGCTGCTTGCGCATGCCAAGTTAAAGGACGGCCTGCACTACTGGATCGAGTTGTTCAACTCGCTCAATATCATCAAGCCGGTGGTGCCCCGCTACTACTATCTCGAAGGCGGCGTCACCAAGCTCGACAACCTGCTGCAGTGCGATTACAACTGCAACGGCCGCCGCCTCACGGTCGACCACCACGATTACATCGAAGCCATCGTGCTGCGCTTTCGCTGCATCGCGGACGGCAAGATCGTTATCGAAAAACAAGGCGATCCGATGGTGCAGCGCCTGCGCGACCATCTGTGGACGAACACGCTCAAATTCGACCTCAAGGAAGTCCGCACCGAGCGCGGTTACGTGGAGCGCGGCATCTTCACGGTAAATTGCGAAGTGCCGGTGGTGATTACCATCTCCGCCGACCTCGAGAATGCGCAGATCAAGATCGTCACCAAGAACCTCGAAAAGCTGGGTGAATACATCTACCTCTACGACTTCGACGAATTCAGCCTGGAAATATTCGAAGAACTCGGCAAGGTCATCATCGCCAAGCCGAATACCTTCCGCACCATGGGCAAGCGTCAGCAGGCGATGACGACTACCACGCGCGTGCCGCGCACGAAAGTGGATCCGGCTGACGCGCCGACAGTCGCGATGGAAGACCTGGAAGAGGCGGAAGATGCCGACAAGGGCCTTATGGGCAACATCAAGTCTCTTCTCAAGCGCTGAACGGAGGAACCATGTTTCTCGACCCGTTGTTCAAACTGATGGCCGAAAAGCAGGCGTCGGACATGTTTTTTACCGCCGGCGCGCCGATCCAGATCAAGATCAATGGCGTCGTCATGCCGGTCAATGCCCAGGTGCTCGATCCCGCGTCGGTCAAGAAAATCGCCTACGAGGTAATGTCCGAAGAGCAGGCCAAGGAATACGAGAAAACGCTGGAGATGAATTTCGCGGTCGGCCGCGCCGAGCTCGGCAGTTACCGGCTCAATATATTCCGCCAGCGCGGCGCCGTCGCGATCGTCATCCGCTTCATCAAGCCGGACATTCCGAGCATCGAAGAACTGAAACTGCCGCCGGTGTGCAAAGACATCGTGATGGAAAAGCTCGGCATGGTCCTGATCGTCGGCTCCACCGGTTCCGGCAAGTCGACTTCCATGGCGGCGATGATCGATTACCGCAACAGCACGCGCACCGGCCACATTCTGACCATCGAAGACCCGATGGAATTCGTCTACAAGCACAAGAAATCCATCGTCAACCAGCGCGAAGTCGGCATGGATACGCGCTCGTACAATAACGCGCTGATCAGCGCCATGCGCGAAGCGCCGGATCTCCTGATGATAGGCGAGATCCGCGACCAGTCCACGCTGCAAAGCGCGCTGCTGTTCGCGCAGACCGGGCACCTGTGCCTGTCGACCCTGCATGCCAACAACAGCTACCACGCGCTGAACCGCATCATCAACTTCTTCCCGCGCGAAGCGCGTGAAGCGCTGCTGGCCGACCTTGCCATCAGTCTCAAATGCGTGATATCGCAACGCCTGGTGCGCGGCAAGAACGGCGGCCGCATCCCGGCGGTGGAGATCATGCTGAATACCGCGCACATATCCGAGCTGATCAAGAACGGCGCCATGGGTGAGATCAAGGAAGCCATGGAGCAGAGTTTGGCGCCCGGCAGCCAGACGTTCGAGCAGGCGCTCTTCAATCTCTACTCGACCGGCCAGATCACGCTCGAAAATGCGCTCGCGGCTTCCGACTCGCCGACCAATCTGCACTGGCTCATCAACAATACGGGCAAGACCGCCACGGAGGCGGCACCCAGCCAGGAAGACATTAAATCCGCACGCAGCACCACCGGACCTGCCGACGATCTGAGCAGCATCAAGCTCAATCTCGACATGGTCTAGCGCCGGCGGCGCACGCCGCCCGCGATGCCGCCGGCCACCGTCCATGCCCTGATCGACCTCGCGTTCGCACGTCTCGTGCGCGCCAAACTCGCTTACGGACACGGCACCACCAACGCCTGGGATGAGGCGGTTTACCTCGTATTGCACGCGCTGAAACTGCCGCCCGACCAACTGACCCCGTATCTTGCGCGCAGAGTTTCTCCCACCGAACTCGCGCGCGCGACGGCGCTCATCGACGAGCGCATACGCCGGCGGGTGCCCGCCGCCTACCTCACGCGGGAAGCATGGCTTGGCGACGATCGTTTTTACGTTGATGAACGCGTGATCGTGCCGCGCTCGTATATTGCCGAACTGCTGCGCGAACGCCTCTCGCCGTGGCTGGCGCCGCGCCGGCGGATTCGCAGCGCGCTCGATTTATGCACGGGTTCCGGCTGCCTCGCGATATTGCTCGCGAAAACGTTCCCGGCGGCGCGCGTCGACGGCGTCGATATCGACCGCGATGCGCTCAAAGTCGCCAAGCGCAATGTCGCAGACTACCGGCTGCAGGCGCGCGTCCGATTGCTGCGGTCCGACATGTTTTCAGCGGTCGCAGCCGAACGCTATGACCTGATCATCGCCAATCCACCGTACGTAAACGCCGACACGATGCGCAAACTTCCGCGCGAATACCGGCACGAACCGCGGCTCGCGCTGGCAAGCGGCAAAGACGGCCTGGATGCGGTGCGCATCATCCTGCGCGAGGCAGCAGCGCACCTCAATGAAAACGGCTTGCTGGTGGTCGAAGTCGGACACCACCGCCGGCGCGTGGAAGCCGCATTTCCACGCTGGCCTTTCGTCTGGCCGCAGACCAGCGGCGGCGATGATTGCGTGTTTATTCTCGGGCGCGACGACCTGGTTCGCGCTTCGGCGGCGGCAGCGAAGGCGCCTCGGTCGGCTCCGGCTGCTGCGCCGCGTCGAGCCAGTCGAGCAGGCGCTGCGTCTCCTCGCCGGTAAGTTCGTAATACTGGTTTCTTTTCACGCGCGACGGCAGTTCGACCGGCCCGTAACGCACGCGCATCAGGCGGCTCACGATGAAGCCCAGCTTCTCGAACAGCCGCCGCACGATGCGATTGCGTCCTTCCTTCAGCACGACGTGGCACCATTGATTGGCCCCCTCGCCACCGCGCAGGTCCACCCTTTCGCAGCGCGCCACCCCGTCGTCGAGTTCCACGCCCTGCATCAGCTGCTGTACGTGCTCCTGCGTCAACTTGCCCATGACGCGCACCGCGTATTCGCGTTCGATTTCGAATCGCGGATGCATCATGCGATTGGCGAGTTCGCCCGAAGTCGTGAACATGAGCAGCCGGCAGGTATTGAAGTCGAGCCGCCCTATCGATATCCACTTGGCGCCGGTCAGCGCCGGCAGGCGCTCGAAGACGCTCGGCCGGCCGCGCGGATCGTCGCGGCTGGCGATCTCGCCTTCCGGCTTGTGATACAGCAGCACGCGCGGCAGCCGCGACGTCGAATGTGCGCGCACTATGCGGCCCGCCACCTTGATCTGGTCGGCCGGGCCCACGCGCGCGCCTATGGTCGCAACCTCGCCATTGACGGTAACGCGGCCGCCGCTGATCAACAATTCCATGTCGCGCCGCGACCCCAGGCCGGACTGCGCCAGTACTTTTTGCAGTTTTTGCGTAGCCTCGGGTGCGGATGGCGCCGTGGCACGGCGGCCGCCGCGCGGGGCGGACGGCGTGCGCTGCGGACGCTCGCCCCTGCCCGCGGGACGCGGTTTGCGCGCCGCGTCGGGCCGCTTGTCATGCGGACGCTTGCTCATGGCGCGGCTTCCAGGGAGCGGCGTTCGATGACGGCCTGCGCCAGCGTGCCGCTGTCTACGTGCTCGAGTTCGCCGCCGACCGGCAGGCCGCGCGCGATGCGACTTACCTTGAGGTCGCGCGCCAGCAGCAACTCGGCGATGTAGTGCGCGGTCGCCTCGCCTTCCATCGTGAAGTTGGTTGCGACTATGACCTCGCGCACCTGGCCGTCATCGGCGCGTTT
>JAIOOZ010000164.1 GCA_021414185.1 Betaproteobacteria bacterium | reverse complement strand
CGTCGAACAGCGTGATCTGGCCCGACTTCGGCAGCCCCGCGAGTTCCAGCATCTCCTTGATCTCGGCTTCGTTGGCGCCGTCGAATACGGGAGTGGCGAACGGCACGCCGTTGCTCAGGTTCTTCGCCAGTTCCATGATCTCGCCGTCGGTCAGCGAATCGATGTCTTCCTGCTTGCCGCTCGAATTGTAGATTTTCGTGATGTATTTGCGCAGATCGAGCAACTTGGCCTGCGCCTTCAGCATCTCGCCTATCTTCAGTCCCAGGCCTTTGGCGGCCCAGCCCAGATGCGTCTCGAGGATCTGGCCGACGTTCATGCGCGACGGCACGCCCAGCGGGTTCAGCACGATGTCCAGCGTCGTTCCGTCCGCCATGTGCGGCATGTCTTCGACCGGCGTAATTTTCGAGATCACGCCCTTGTTACCGTGGCGGCCCGCCATCTTGTCGCCAGGCTGCAGACGGCGTTTGACCGCAATGTAGACCTTGACCATTTTCTGCACGCCCGGCGGCAGTTCGTCGCCGCTGGTGAGCTTTTTCTTCTTCTCTTCAAAGGCCTTGTCGAACTCGACGCGTTTCTGCGCCAGGCTCTCTTTCAACTGCTCCATCTGGCGGTTCGACTTGTCGTTCGCGATGTCGATGTCGAACCAGCTGTGGCGCTCGACTTCGGTCAGGTAGGCCTTGGTGATCTTGGCGCCCTTGACGAGCTTTTTCGGCCCCTTGTTGGCGGTCTTGCCGATCAACTGGCGCTCGACGCGCATGAAGGTATCGTCTTCAACGATGCGCAGCTGGTCGGCGAGGTCTTTCTTGTAGCGCTTCAGCTCGTCGTCGATGATCTGCTGGGCGCGCTTGTCGCGCTCGATGCCTTCACGCGTGAACACCTGCACGTCGATCACGGTGCCCGACATGCCCGAAGGCACGCGCAGGCTGGTGTCCTTAACATCGGACGCCTTCTCGCCGAAAATCGCGCGCAGCAGTTTTTCTTCCGGCGTCAGCTGGGTTTCGCCTTTGGGCGTCACTTTGCCGACCAGCACGTCGCCTGCTTCGACTTCAGCGCCGATGTAAATGATGCCCGACTCGTCG
>JAIOOZ010000125.1 GCA_021414185.1 Betaproteobacteria bacterium | reverse complement strand
GCCACGCGCCGCCTTCACGGCACATGCCATAGCGAAACGGCATGCGCCCCCGCCCCGGCGTAAAAAACTTCAGATCTTCGAACCATACGCAGGGCGAGGAACCGCGCTCGATCTTGTAAAGCGCGGGATGACGCGTAAACCAGCGGTAGAACGCGAAATTCGGCTGCTCCCAGGCTTCCCGTGCCAGCGCCCGGTCTTCCGCCCCGCTGCCGTAACGCGGCACCGTCAGCCAGACCGCGTTGGCAGGCGGCAGGTAAGGCGCGCCTATGCGCGTGAAAAATCCCGCGTCGTCCGCCAGCGGCACCGGCGGCTCGCTGCGCAGCAAACTAAGCACGCTGTAATGCTCCTGCTCCGGTTCGGTGACGAAGACGTTCCAGTTGAATGGCAGCGGCGGTTGCGGCACGGCGTCCACCTGGTACTGCGAATAGCCGGCCGCACGCGCATGGGCCTCGCCGAATTCGAGCGCGCGTTGCCGCTGCACCCACTGAAATCCGACATAGGCGACGAGCACGCACAGTGCGATCACTGCCGGCATGCGCGACTTGCGCCACACCGCGGAGGCAGCGAGCCCGCTGAGAATAATGCCGGAGAACCACAGGTCGATGATGAAAGTCGTCGACCATGCATAGCGCACGTCGGACAGCGGCGCGAATATCATCGTGCCGTACGGCGTGATTATGTCGCCGAGTATGTGCGCGCCCACGCCGAGGCCGGCCACGACGGCGCAACTGCGCCAGCGCGAGCGGTCGCGCCCTATCACCCACGCGCATATGAGCCCCAGCAGCACCGCCCATAGCGGCAGCATCAGCAGGGAATGTGTGACGCCGCGATGGTTGTAGAGATAGGCCAAGGGCGATACCGGCGACACCACGATGTCGCAATCCGGAAACGCCGCTGCGAGAAAGCCGACCGCGAGACGGGCGCGCATCGACAAACCGCCAGGTTCCGGACGAACGCGCGCAGTGGCCCGCGCAAGCAAAGCCCCGCTCAACGCATGCGTCAGCGTGTCCATGCGGGAACCGGGGTGCTTACTTCAGCACGAGGCCGATCGCTTTGCCGAGGCGGTCGTAGGTTTCGAACTGCTCCTTGACGAAGCCGGCAGTTTCTTCCGGCGACAGGATACGCGGCACCGAGCCGATGCGTTCCGTCGCCGTAACCCACTGCGGGTCCTGCGCGACTTTTTGCAGGACGCCGCTCCAGTACGCGATCAGCTTGCGGTCCATACCCGGCGGGCCGTACAACGCGCTCCAGCCTATGATGCGCTCGAGCTGCGGATAGCCGACCTCCTTCGCCGTCGGCACATTGGGGATTTCCTTGTAGCGCTCGGGCGTGGTGGTCATCAGCGCGCGCAATTGTCCTGACTTGATGAAGGAGAGCGCGGTGCCGAGATTAGTGCAATTGATATCGACTTCGCCCGACATCAACGCAACCGTCGCATCGCCGCCGCCTTTATAAGGAATCTGTATCCCCCCGTCCTTGCCGATCTTGAGGATGTCGAACAGCATCTGCGGCCCCATTTCGTGAATGGTGCCGACGCCGGCGGTGCTGTACTTCAGCTTGCCGGGATTTTTGCGGATGCCTTCGACCAGATCGCCAAACGTCTTGTACGGCGAATCGGCGCGCACCACGCAGACATAAGGATTCAGTTCGAGCAGGCCAAGAAAGGTGAAATCGTTCCACTTGTAAGCAAGGTCCGGTTTCAATGCCGGCAACGTGGCCTGCGAACCGACACGCGCGAGCAGCAGCGTATAACCGTCGGGAACCGCTTTTTTGACGTACTCGGAGCCGATTGCGCCGCTCGCGCCAACCTTGTTCAGCACCACGCCGTTCTGACCGGTGTATTTGGGAAACACGGCGGTCAAATTGCGCGCGGCCAGATCGGAATCGCCGCCAGCGGTAAACGCCGCCACGACCAGGATGGGCTTATCCGGATATTGGGCTGACGTTGCCGTGCCTGCGGCCATCAAAATCAGCGTACCCGCCAACAGACGAATCGCATACCCATACCGATTGCGAGAAATCATCGTGCCTCCTCCGTTTTATATTCTGCATACCCGCAACGAAGGCGGGTCGCGCTTAAGGCAGCCACGATAGCTTAAATCAGGGGTATGCCGCCAGACCCGGCGGATGGACGAACTAAACCGCGACGACCTGGATGTCCGGCTCGATCGACTTTACGAGGTTTTCAATGCCGGCCAGCGTTCCCGACAATGAGCTCGGGCAACTGCCGCACGCGCCCTGGTAATGCACCGACAGCGTATTGCCCTCAAGGCCGGTGACATAGAGATCGCCGCCGTCGCCCTGCAAATAAGGGCGGATCTGCTCGTCGAGCAGATCGTTGATGCGGTCGAGCCGTTCCTGGTCTGCGGGACTCAAATCTGCCATCGCGGTAGCCGACGCATCGGCCGTAGCGGCCGATTGCTCATCGGCCGCCGGCGCCGCGCGTATCGGCTCCGCCAGCTTGCGCTGCAAATCATGCCAATCGGCACCGCCGTTCTGCGTGACCGTGATCCAGTGGTCGACATAGAACACGTTGGTCACGTGCTCGATATCGAAAAGCTGGCTGGCGAGCGCGTCATCCTTCGCGGCTTCGGCATTGTCGTACGAGCGCGTGATGCCCCAGGTCAGTGGCTCCTTGAGGATGAACTTCATCGCGTTCGGATTGGGCGTGCCTTCGATTTCAGCTATTTTCGGCATGTTAGAACCTACAAACTTCAGCCACAGAGGACACAGAGGACACAGAGGACACAGAGGAAAAACACCACCAAACCAAACGAGTGATTCCCGCTTTGCGCATTTCTCTGTGACCTCTGTGGCAAATGCTTTTCATTGTTAAGCATCCCCGATAGGCGCGTGCATCGGGTCGTCTTCTGCTTCGGTCGAAGTGCTGGTGACGGAATTAAGCGCCGCATGCAGCGTGTGCCACGGCAGGATCGCGCATTTGACGCGCGTCGGCAGGTCGCGCACGCCCGCGAACACCGTCAGGCGGCCGAGATGATGCGGCGTGTTGGCATAGTCAAGAGTGCCGGTCGCCATGTCGCGGAATTCGTGGATCAGCGTTTCGGCGTCGGCGCGCGTCTTGCCTTTGACGGCTACGGTCATCATGGAAGCCGACGCCTTGCATATCGCGCAGGACTCGCCAGTGAACGCGATCGCGCCGACCTGTTCGCCGTCGAGCTTGAGGGTCAACGTCAGATGATCCCCGCACAACGGGTTGTGCCCTTCCGCCTTGTGGCTGGCGTCGTCCAGTGCGCCGTAATTGCGCGGCTTCTTGTTGTGATCGAGGATCACTTCCTGGTACAGCGCTTTCGGGTCCGCCATTATGCGAACACCTTCTGCACATTGCGGATACCGGCGATCAGCGCGTCGACTTCAGCCAGGTTGTTGTAAAACGCGAACGAAGCGCGCGACGTCGCCGGCACCTTGAAGCGCTGCATCACCGGCTGCGCGCAGTGGTGACCGGTGCGTATCGCAATGCCGTCCTGGTTAAGCAAAGTACCGACGTCGTGCGGATGCACGCCTTCGATGGCAAACGACAGTACCGCGGCCTTTTTCTCGGCGGTGCCTATGATGCGCACGCCGGGCATGCCGTTGACCTGCTCGGTCGCGTAGTTAAGAAGATCGATTTCGTGCGCCGCGATCTTGTCCATGCCGATGGCAGACAGGTAATCGACAGCGGCACCCAGCGTAATTGCCGCGGCTATCGGCGGCGTGCCGGCTTCGAATTTATGCGGAATCGTGTTGTAAGTGGTTCTCTCGAACGTCACCGACAAAATCATGTCGCCGCCGCCCTTGAACGGCTGCATGCGCTCCAGTATCGCAGCCTTGCCGTAAAGAATGCCGATACCCGTCGGGCCGCACAATTTGTGGCCGGAAAACGCATAAAAATCGCAATCGAGGTCCTGCACGTCAACGTGCATATGGGGCGCCGCCTGCGCGCCGTCAACCAGCACCGGCACACCGCGCGCATGCGCGAACTCGATCATGTGCTTGACCGGGTTGATGGTGCCCAGCGCGTTCGACACGTGCATGACGCCGACGAATTTGGTGCGCTCGTTGAAAAGCTTCTCGTACTCGTCAACCAGCAATTCGCCCGCGTCGTTGATGGGCACGACGCGGATTTTCGCGCCCTTCTCTTCCGCCAGCATCTGCCACGGCACGATGTTCGAGTGGTGCTCGAGCGTGGTCAGGATGATCTCGTCATCCTTGCCGATGAACTTGCGGCCGTAGCCGTGCATCACGAGATTGATCGATTCGGTGGTGCCGCTGGTGAATATCACTTCGCGCTCTTCGCGCGCATTGATGAATCGTTGCAGCTTGCGCCGCGCTTCCTCGTATTCGCCCGTAGCGGTCTCCGACAGATAATGCACGCCACGATGGATATTGGCGTGCTGCGTGCTCTGGTAGCGCACGAAACGGTCGATCACCGGCTGCGGCATCTGGCTCGAAGCCGCGTTGTCGGAATAGACCAGCGGCTTGCCGCCGACTTTCAGCGTCAGGATCGGAAAATCAGTGCGTATGCGCTCCACGTCAAACGCGAAAGACGAACGGGCTTTCAGCGCAGTGGTCATGACAGGCGATTCGTGTGATCGAGCACGGTCTGCTCGAGGTGGTGTTTGAGCGAAGCTACCGGAATACGGTCGATGATTTCGGCGCCGAACGCGTAAGTCAGCAGATTGCGCGCCGCGGCGTCGGACAGCCCGCGGCTCTTCAAGTAAAACACTTCATCGGCATCGAGCTGGCCGACGGTCGCGCCGTGCGCGCATTTCACGTCATCGGCGAATATTTCAAGCTGTGGCTTGGTATCGACACGCGCCCTGGCGGTCAGCAGCAGGTTGCGGCTCGACTGCGACGAATTGGTCTGCTGCGCGCCCTGGCGCACCATGATCTTGCCGTTGAACACGGCGTGCGCCGCACCATCGACTATGCATTTGTGCTGCTGGCGGCTCGTGCCATGCGGTTTGGCATGGTCGATGCAAGTGTGCGTATCCGCAAGCTGGCTGTCGTTGATCAGCGCCAGGCCGTCGATGGCACATTCCGCGCCTTCGGCAGACTGCAACACGTTCAGGTTGTAACGCGAAATGCGCGCGCCGAACGCAATGCTTACGGAGTGGTAGCGGCTCGTATGCGCAAGAGATACCGCGCAATTGGCGATATGAAACGCCTGCGCGCCTTCGCGCTGCACCCGCACATGATTGACGCTTGCATTGTCGGCAATGGCAATCTCGGTGACCGCGTTCGTAAAATACGCGCCATCCTGCAACGCCACAAAGTCCTCAACCAGCGTGATGGCGCTACCGGACTCGGCAACCACCAGGCAGCGCGGATAGCTGGCGGCTTCTTTTTGCGTCGCAATAAATAAAAGGTGCAGCGGCGCCGCAACCGTCATATTGCGCGGCACCAGGATCAATGCGCCGTCATTGAGGAAAGCCGTATTGAGCGCGGCGAACGCATTGGCATCAAATGCCGCATGCTGGCCAAGGTGCGCCTGGATCGCCGCACCATGCTTGTTCAATCCATCCGCGATGTTCTCGACTTCGATACCGGCGTTGTTGAACGACAGCTGCGGCACATAGACCCCATCGACGAATGTCAGTCGCGCACCCGCTTCGGGCAATGCGAAACGTTCAAGGTCCTCAGGGTCGACCTGCGCCGCGTTGTATGCCGGCTGGAACGGAATCTTGGTGAGAGGCGAGATATCCGTGAAGCGCCACTCTTCGTCGTGCGTCGTCGGCACCGTCAAAGCTCCAACGCGGTCAACCGCATGCGCACGCAGGTCGTCGAACCACGCCAGCGGACTCGGCGCCGTTTGCGGCCTTCCCGCCAGCAAGCTGGCGAGATAATTGTTGGTCGCGACTACGGTCATGCCGTCGTCCCCGCACTTTTCACTCCGCCTGCTTTGTATTCTGCGCTGACCCAGTCGTAACCGCGGGTTTCGAGTTCCAGCGCAAGCTCTTTGCCGCCCGTCTTGATGACGCGGCCGGACTCCATCACGTGCACGTAATCGGGCACGATGTAATTGAGCAGGCGCTGGTAGTGCGTGACCAGCACCACTGCGTTGTCTTTATTCGCGAGTTGGTTGACACCGCCCGCAACCACGCGCAATGCGTCGATGTCGAGACCCGAATCGGTCTCATCGAGTATCGCCAGTTTCGGCTCCAGCAGCGCCATCTGCAGTATCTCGTTGCGCTTCTTCTCGCCGCCCGAAAAACCTTCGTTGACGCTGCGGTCGAGAAAATCCGGATTCATTTCCAGCAATTTCATCTTCTCGCGCACGAAATCGTCGAATTCGAGCGGATCGAGCTCTTCCTTGCCGCACCCGACCCGCACCGTGTTGTAGGCGAGACGCAGGAACTGGCTGTTCGCTACTCCCGGTATTTCGATCGGGTACTGGAAACCGAGGAACACGCCGGCGCGCGCGCGCTCTTCCGGTTTGAGGTCGAACAGGTTTTTGCCCTGGAACAGGACTTCACCGCCCGTGACCTCGTACGCGGGATGACCGGCCAGCACTTTCGCGAACGTGCTCTTGCCCGAGCCGTTGGGTCCCATGATCGCGTGCACTTCGCCGCTTTTAACGGTGAGATCAAAGCCCTTGAGAATTTCAATGCCGTTGACCGTCGCGCGCAGGCCGCGCACTTCGAGCAGGGTTTTGCTGTCCTTTTGGTCGCCTCGACGGCGAACTCCATCGGCAATTGCTGGAACACATCCTTGCAGAATCCATTGATGATCATCGACACCGCTTCTTCGGCGCCGATGCCGCGCTGCGCAAAATAAAACAACTGGTCTTCCCCGATCTTCGAAGTCGACGCCTCGTGTTCGACTTTCGCGCTCGGGTTGCGCACATCGATATACGGAAAAGTATTGGCGCCGCAGCGGTCGCCGATCAGCATCGAGTCGCACTGCGAGTAGTTGCGCGCGCCAGCGGCGGTCGGCGCTATCCTGACCAGCCCGCGGTAACTGTTGTTCGAGTGTCCGGCGGAAATACCCTTGCTCACGATGGTGCTGCGCGTGTTCTTGCCCATGTGGATCATCTTGGTACCGGTGTCCGCCTGCTGATAATGGTTCGTCAGCGCGACCGAGTAGAACTCGCCGACCGAATTCTCGCCGCGCAAGATGCAGCTCGGATACTTCCAGGTGATCGCCGAACCGGTTTCGACCTGCGTCCACGAAATGCGCGAATTGATGCCTTTGCACAGGCCGCGCTTGGTCACGAAGTTATAGATGCCGCCGACACCGTTCTCGTCGCCCGCGTACCAGTTCTGCACCGTCGAATACTTGATATCGGCATTGTCGAGCGCAACCAGCTCGACCACCGCAGCATGCAGCTGGTTGGTGTCGAACTTGGGCGCGGTGCAGCCTTCAAGGTACGACACCGACGCGCCCTCTTCGGCCACGATCAGCGTGCGCTCGAACTGCCCCGACGCCTCGGTATTGATGCGGAAATACGTCGACAGGTCCATCGGGCATTTGACGCCCTTGGGGATAAAGCAGAAGGAGCCATCCGTGAATACCGCCGAATTGAGCGCCGCAAAATAGTTGTCGCCGACCGGCACCACGGTGCCGAGGTACTGCTTGATCAGCTCCGGATGGATGTGCACGGCCTCGGAAATTGAGCAGAAAATGATGCCTACTTCGGCCAGCTTGGCCTTGTAGGTGGTCGCGACCGACACGCTGTCGAATATCACGTCGACCGCCACACCGGCCAGCTTTGCGCGCTCGTTCATCGGCACGCCGAGTTTCTCGAAGGTGCGCAGCAGTTCCGGATCGACTTCGTCCATGCTTTTCAGCAGCTTGTTCGGTTTTGGCGCCGAGTAGTAGCTGATCGCCTGGAAATCGATTTTCGGATAGTGCACGTTTGGCCACTTCGGCTCTTCCATCTTGAGCCACTGCGCGTACGCCTTGAGCCGGAAGTCGAGCAGCCACGCGGGCTCGTTCTTCTTCGACGAAATCAGCCGGATAGTATCTTCATTCAAGCCCTTGGGCGCGACGTCGGACTCGATGTCCGTCACGAACCCGTGCTTGTAGGGTTGATTGACCAGATTCTGCAGGACTGAACTCATGGGGTGTCGCTATGCGTTAGACGTCGACGCGGGGCCCTTGACGCTGAAGCTCTCGCCGCAACCGCAGGTCGCATCGACGTTCGGGTTCTCGAACTTGAACATCTGCTTCAATCCTTCTTTCACGAAGTCGAGCTTCGACCCGTCAATGACGCTCAGGCTGTCAGCGTCTATTACCACTTTCGCGTCATGCGCTTCAAACGCATGGTCATCGACACGAATGTCGTCCGCGTAGTCGAAGGTATAGGCAAAACCCGAGCAGCCGACCTTTTTGATGCCCACGCGCAGGCCCAGCCCCTTGCCGCGCTTCGCGAGCTGGGTGCGGATCTGTTTCGCCGCGTTTTCAGTCAATGTAATCGCCATGGTGTTTACCGTTTACAGTTGGTTTGCTTTTAGACTGCAATTGCCGTCAGGCGTTTCAATCTCGCCAGCACGCCCGCCAGCGCGCGCAGAAAATCAGCGACCTGGGCAGCCGTGTTGTCCTTGCCGAGGCTGAAACGCACGGCACCGCGCGCGACTTCCGGGGCAATGCCCATCGCGAGCAGTGTCGCACTCGGTTCGGTACTGGTGCTGGAACAAGCTGCACCGCTCGCCACCGCGAAACCCGCCTGGTCGAGTTCGATCACCAGCGTTTCGCCCTCGATGCCCGGAAACGCGAAATAACTCGTATTCGGCACGCGCTTCGCCCCAGCGCCGAATATCACCGAATCCATGCCGCACAACCCACGTTCCAGTTCGTCGCGCATGGCTGCCAGGCGCGGCGCGAGATCGCGCATGCGGCCGGCAGCGAGTTCGCATGCCGCACCGAAACCGACTATGCCCGCCACGTTTTCAGTACCCGAACGCTGGCCCTGCTCGTGCCCGCCGCCGCTGATCAGTGGTTTTAATTCGATGCGCTTGTCGAGCACCAGCGCGCCCACGCCTTTGGGGCCGTAGATCTTGTGCGCCGACAGCGTCATCGCGTGCACGTTGAGCGCGGAGAAATCGACGTCTATCTTGCCCAGCGCCTGCACCGCGTCGGTGTGCACCCACGCGCGTGCTGCGCGTGCTTGTTCCGCGATAGCAGCGACATCCTGAATCACGCCGGTCTCGTTGTTGGCAAGCATCACGGACACGATGCCGGTCGGCTCTTTGAGCGCCTGCGCGACGTCTCCGAGATCGACACGACCATCGCTGTCGACGGCAAGCTTGCGCAATTTCCAGCCGGCGCGCGTGAGTTCCTGCGCCGGCCTGGCCACGCAGGGATGCTCGATTGCGCTGACGGCAAGCTGGCTGGGCTTCAACATCCCCGCCGCGCCCTTGATGAAAGCGTTGTTGGCTTCAGTGCCGCCGCTTGTAAAGACCACTTGCACCGGCTGCACGCCGACCAGCGCGGCGACCTGCTCGCGCGCCTGATTCACGGCCTTGCGCGCCTGTGTGCCGAACTCGTGACGGCTGGATGCATTGCCATACTGCTCGCGCAGGTACGGCAACATGGCTTCCAGCACCCCCTCGTCGAGCGGCGTGGTCGCGTTGTGATCGAAATAAACGTGCGTCATTGCAGCAGGATCAGACCGCGGCCGGCGTGCGCTCGCGTTTGCCGGTGTTGTCGCGCATGTCGTGCACCTGCGCGACCCCGCTTTGCTTGGCCTTCTGCTTGTCGACCAGTTGCTTCAGCGTGACAGCCTGCAGGTAATCGATAATGTGCTGGTTGAGATTGGCCCACAGATCGTGCGTGATGCATTTGTGATCGTCGTGGCAGTTTTCCTTGCCGCCGCACTGCGTGGCGTCTATCGGTTCATCGACCGCGACGATGATGTCGGCGACCGACACCCGCGCCATGTCGCCCGCGAGGCAATAGCCGCCACCGGGACCGCGCACACTGTCGACCAGGCCGTTGCGGCGCAGCTTGCCGAACAACTGCTCGAGGTAGGACAACGAAATTTTCTGGCGTCCGCTGATTTCCGCCAGCGTCACCGGGCCGCCGCCATGGCGCATCGCGAGATCGACCATAGCCGTCACTGCAAACCGTCCCTTAGTCGTCAGCCTCATAATAGACCTCTCATTAAATCAATTACTTGCAACACAATATAATACACGATGGATTTAGTCGACTATACAATACCCGATGGATTCAGTCAACAATCTTGTTCAGGTAATTGGCGTCGAATTCGTCGCGCTTGCCGACCTTGCCGCAGTCGGCCCCGAGCTGCTTTAACTGCTCGAGAATCTGTTCGAGACGCTGGTCGGTGCTGACGCTGTGGTCGATCAATTCGTGGATGGCTTTGGTGATGGGGTCGTTCATGTCGCTGCCAACCGCATAGGCCGAGAACCCGCCCCTGTCGCCAGCCTGCTCCGCGATAATGCGCGCTGGAATGCCGATCGCCGTCGCACCGGGCGGCACGTCTTTGACCACGACTGCATTGGAGCCGACGCGCGCGCGGTCGCCTATCGTGATCGGGCCGAGTATTTTGGCGCCGGCGCCGAGCACCACGCCGTTGCCCAGCGTCGGATGGCGCTTGCCCTTGTTCCAGGACGTGCCGCCCAGCGTTACGCCGTGATACAGCGTGCAGTCGTCGCCAATCTCCAATTTCAATGCCGGTCAGCCAACGGCCGAGATGCGAAACGAAGCGCGCGATCCAGCGCAGCCGTTCGCTCCACAGCCAATGCGCCAGCCGGTGCACCAGCAGCGCATGAAACCCGGGATAACAGGTGACCACTTCCCACGTATTGCGGGCCGCCGGGTCGCGCTCGAATACGACCGCTATTTCTTCTTGAAGGCGAGTGAACATGGTTGATTCGAAAGAAAATAGCCGGGCAGCATACTTTGCCCCACTAATCCGGTCAACTATTGACGGCTCCGACCAACCCCGACGCCGCACAACCGCCCTTTAGAAAGGACTGAGGAACCCAATTTTTCGTCGTTCCCGCGCAGGCGGGAACCCAGGCGATTCAACTGTTTCTGGATACCCGCCTGCGCGGGTAAGACGGTTAAACAGGGAGTTACCTATTCTATTTAGGCGGCCACTTGCTAACGGTGTTCAGGAACCCGTTGGGACTGGATGGATCGAGAAAACCCGTGTGCGTCATGGTTTGCTCGAAATGCCGGTAGAGCTGCTCGACTTGCTCCAGGGTAGCCGGCGCGCATTCCGGCGCCTGCGGCAACACGCCATCTGACACGGCCATGCGCAATTCGTAAGCGAAGATCTGCACAGCCGCGGCGAGATTCAGCGAAGAAAACCCGGCGTTGGCCGGCACGTAAGCCCACAGCTGGCACAAGCTCGCCTCCTCGTTGCTGAGGCCGGAGGTTTCGTTGCCGAACACCAGCGCCACCGGGTGAGTCGCGGCCGCGCTCAGCAGCGCCCCCGCCGCCTCGCGCGCACTTTTTACTTCGTGCCGCAAGCCGCGCTGGCGGGCCGAGGTGGCGACCGCCAGCACGCATCCGCTCAACGCCTGCGCGAGACTGTCGCAAACCTGCGCTTTTTCCAGCACATCGAGCGCGCCAGCTGCGCGCCTGTCCGCTTCATCGTGCGGGAAATGACGCGGATTGACCAGGTACAGCGCTTGCAGCCCCATGGTCTTCATCGCGCGTGCGGCGGCGCCGATGTTGCCCGGATGACTCGGTTGCGTCAGTACGACGCGAATATTTTTGAGCGGATCGCCTTGAATCACTTAGAATACGCGCCATGAAAATTGCCATGATATGCGTTCCGGCCTGCGCGGGGGTGAAAAGCCTGACCTCGCGCGTCTTCTCCCCGCTTTCCGCAGGGAGCCGCTGACATGCCCGCGATGATGCATCCCATGCTCAACACCGCGGTGAAGGCCGCGCGCCGCGCCGGCACCATCATCAACCGCGCTTCGCAAAACCTCGACATCCTGACGGTAACGACCAAGGCCGCCAACGATTACGTGTCCGAAGTCGACCGCGCCGCGGAAGACGCCATCGTCCGCGTGCTGCAGGAAGCTTATCCCGCGCATGCGATCCTGGCGGAGGAAAGCGGCGCCAGCGGCAAATCCGAATTCCAGTGGATCATCGATCCGCTCGACGGCACCACCAACTTTCTGCACGGCTTTCCGCAATACGCGGTATCTATCGCGCTTACGCAAAAAGGCGTGCTTTCGCAGGCGGTGATCTACGACCCCGTGCACAATGATTTGTTTACGGCATCGCGCGGCCGCGGCGCCTATCTCAACGACAAGCGCCTGCGCATCAGCAAACGCATCAACCTGCAAAAAAGCCTGATCGGCACCGGCTTCCCGTTCCGCGAGTTCTCGCAGATCGATGCCTACCTCGCGATGTTCCGTGATCTCACGCAAAAGACCGCAGGACTGCGGCGCGCGGGTTCCGCGGCGCTCGATCTTGCGTACGTTGCCGCCGGACGCCTCGACGGTTTCTGGGAATTCGGCCTCTCGCCGTGGGACATGGCGGCCGGCAGCCTGCTGATTACCGAAGCGGGCGGCCTGGTCGGCGATCTCGAAGGCAACGGCGGCCACCTCGAATCCGGCAACATCGTGGCCGGCAACCCGAAAATTTTCTCGCAACTCGTACAGGCGCTGGCGCCGCATCTAACGCCCGCGCTGAAAACCAAAAAAACGTAGCCGCGATTTGGCTGCGTCCTTGCGCGACTCGCGCAAGGCATTTACCGATCGGATATTCCCCGTGATCAGCACTACCAACATCACCATGCAGTTCGGCGGCAAGCCGCTATTTGAAAACGTCTCGATCCGCTTTGGCGACGGCAATCGCTACGGCCTGATCGGCGCCAATGGCTGCGGCAAATCCACGTTCATGAAAATCCTCGGCGGCGATCTCGAACCAAGCGCAGGCTCAGTCGCGCTCGACCGCGGCGAACGCCTCGGCAAGCTGCAGCAGGACCAGTTCGCCTATGAAGATATGCGGGTGCTCGACGTCGTCATGATGGGCCACGCCGGTATGTGGCAGGCGATGCAGGCGCGCGATGCGATTTACGCGAACGAAGAAGCCAGCGAGGACGACTACATGCGCGCCGCCGAACTCGAACACGAGTTCGCCGAATTCGGTGGCTATACTGCGGAAGCGCGTGCAAGCGCGTTGCTGAGCGGGATCGGCATTCCGATCGCGCAGCACGACGGCCCGATGAGCGAAGTTGCACCCGGCTGGAAACTGCGCGTGCTGCTCGCACAGGCGCTGTTCGGCGACCCCGACATCCTGCTGCTCGACGAGCCGACCAACCATCTCGATATCAATACGATCCGCTGGCTCGAAGGCATCTTGAACGAGCGCAACAGCACCATGATCATCATCTCGCACGACCGCCATTTTCTGTCCGCGGTGTGCACGCACATGGCCGACGTCGATTACGGCGAGATCCGCGTCTACCCGGGGAATTACGACGACTACATGCTGGCCGCGACCCAGGCGCGCGAAGGCATGCTCACCGCCAACGTCAAAGCCAAAGAGAAGATCGCCGATCTGCAGGATTTCGTGCGCCGCTTTTCGGCCAACGCGTCGAAAGCGCGCCAGGCCACTTCGCGCGCGCGCCAGATCGAAAAAATCAAAGTCGAAGACATCAAGCCGTCTTCGCGCGTGTATCCGTACATCCGTTTCGACGTCGACGACCGCGACAAACTGCACCGTTATGTCTTCGAAGCACAGAAGCTCGCCAAGGGTTACGACAAACCGCTGTTCAGCAATTTCAACATCCGCGTCGAAGCGGGCGAGCGCATCGCTATCATCGGCCCCAACGGTATCGGCAAGACGACATTGCTGCGCTGCCTCGCCGGCGAGCTCACACCGGACGCCGGCACCATACGCTGGACCGAGAAAGCGAAGTCCGGCTATTGCGCCCAGGACCATGCCACGGAATTCACCGAAAAAGAAACGCTCGCCGAATGGCTGGCCAACTGGCGGGGCCCCAACGACAACGACCAGACGGTACGCGCAGCACTCGGGCGCATGCTGTTCTCAGGCGAAGACGCGACGAAGTTAACGCGCGTGCTCTCCGGCGGCGAGCAGCAGCGCATGATATTCGCGAAACTCGCGCTGCAGAAACCCAATGTCCTGCTGATGGACGAGCCGACCAATCACCTCGACATGGAATGCATCGAGTCGCTCAACACGGCGCTCGAGAAATTCTCGGGCACCCTGATTTTCGTCTCGCACGACCGCGAGTTCGTGTCTTCGCTCGCCACCCGCATCATCGAAATGACGCCGGCGGGCATCGTCATACATGCCGGCAACTACGACGATTACCTCATAGCGCAGGGCCTTGCCGCCTGAACCAGCCGTCGCCCCCGTGGGCGATGGCGATTTGCGTCTTTATTGATCAATATCAAATGTGCGGTGCCGCACAGCCTTACTATTCGGCGTGGGCTATGTTGATCAATCGCGCTTGATGACTTGAGGCCGGACGGGCACACGCGATCGCGATATTCGCCCCAACTCTTCAGGAGCAATGCCATGTCTATCACCCATGCCGTCGTGTGGCTGGACCACAAAGAAGCCCATGTCCTGCATTTCGACGACAAAGGCGCCGAAAATGCAAAGATCAGCGCGCACTCAAAACACAAACACTTGCACTCAAAGGCGGGCACCGTCGGGTCCGGCCATGCGGCGGAAGACCAGAAGTACTATCACGAGGTCGCGCACGCGCTGGCCGATGCCGCAGAAATCCTGGTGGTCGGGCCGTCAAATGCCAAGCTCGCGCTGATCAAGCATCTGCACAAGCACGATCCGGCGGTCGCCGACAAAGTGGTTGGCGTCGAATCCATCGACCATCCCAGCGATGGCCAATTGCTGGCGTATGCCCGGCACTATTTCCTCAAAGTCGACTTGATGCGCGGAACCAGGCCCATCCCTTAGTAGTACCTTCGGCCGCTCTACTTCATTGCCGGCCTGAACCCGAACACGCGCTCGAACCTCGGCACATACTTGTCCCAGACTTCGGGATTGACCAGGCGTGGCGGGCGTTCGCCCTTAAGGATGCCGGCGACCTGCTGGCCGTTCCATTCAGCCATGGCGATGCGGGAATCGTACGTGACGCCGGCGGTGTGGTAACTCGCGATCACGTTGTCGAGCTTCAGCAGCGGATGAGTAAGCGGAGGCGGCTCCTCCACCCACACATCGAGACCGGCGCCTGCGATATGACCGGACTTGAGCGCAGCCTCAAGCGCGCCTTCGGATACGATGCCGCCGCGCGCCGTCGTGATGACGTAACCGCCCGCCGGCATCGCTGCCAGTTGAGGGCCGGCTATCATGTCGCGGGTTTCATCCGTCAGCGGGCAATGGACTGAAATAAATCGTGCTTCCTTCAGCAGCGTGGCCAAATCCACCTTGGTTGCGCCGCCCGCCTCTATTTTCTCTTTGGACACGTAAGGATCGTACGCGAGCACGCGCATCTGCAGTCCCAGACCGCAGATACGGGCGACCCGGGTGCCGACGTTGCCGAACCCGATGATGCCCAGCGTGCGGCCGTTGGCGTTCCAGCCTTTGAAAGTCTCGCGGCTGACGCCACGCTCGGTACGCAATGAGCGGTCCGTCTGCGGGATTTTCTTGGTCAGGGAAAGCATCATGGCGACCGCGTGTTCGGAGACCGCGTCGGCATTGGAACCCGTTTGATTGACGACCAACACCCCTGCCGCGGTGCATGCAGGCACGTCCACCGTATCGTAGCCAGCGCCGGTCGTGGACACGGCGAGAAGATCGGGACAGCGCTCAATCAGCGCGGCGTGCGCTTTGTACTCGTCAGGCACTTCATGGCGCGCCGAGGTAATGCAGTACGCCTGCGATACCGACATGGCGCCCCAGTTGTCCGCCTGCGGCCCGTCGAAAGCGAGGCGATGCACGGTGATGTCTTTGTATTTCGCTTCAAGCGCGTCGGCGGCATTGGGACGCCGGCCGTCGTCAAACCAGAACACATGTTTTTCTTTTTTTGCAGTGGGCATTCAATTCTCACGATGGGTTGGACAAGGACGAACGGAATCAATTATAAAGGTATCGGCGCCCGCGCCCGGCACCATGGCCTGCGATCGCGATACTCGTCATGGCACCGCATGTCGGCGATAATTCCGGGAACCGGCGCTGTGAAACGGCGCCAAAACACCATCGATGCGGGCATGCGGTAAAAAAACCATTTTGGCAAGGATGACAGCAACTTGAACGCCCCGCAGCACACGCCCATGATGCAGCAGTACTTGAGCATCAAGGCGCAGCATCCCGACATGCTGGTGTTTTACCGCATGGGGGATTTTTACGAGCTTTTTTTCGGTGATGCGGAAAAAGCCGCACGCCTGCTCGACATCACGCTCACCGCACGCGGCGCGTCCAACGGCGAGCCGATCAAGATGGCGGGCGTGCCC
>JAIOOZ010000163.1 GCA_021414185.1 Betaproteobacteria bacterium | reverse complement strand
GCCGCGAGGCGCGGCTCGAGATCCAATTTACCTGCTTCGCTTGCAGCCATCGCTACTCCGTGATGAATCAACTTGATGGAAAAAGGAAATGCAAAAAAAGACAGCCACAGAGGGCACAGAGAGCACAGAGGAAAAGCAAATAAAAATCCAATAACTGATTCCTGACTTTTGACGTTTCTCTGTGTGCTCTGTGCCCTCTGTGGCGAATGGCTTTTGAATCAATTGGCCCTAATTACTTCTTTTCCTCAAACCACGGATACGCGCTCGTCACGCCGGCGGGGCCGGTCGGCTGCGCCGGGCGCACCCACGACGGGTTGAGCTGCGCGAGCGAAGTCACACCCATCAGCCCCATCGCCGTGCGAATTTCGACATCCATCAACTCGAGCATGCGCTTGACGCCCGCCTCACCGCCCGCTGCGAGCGACCAGCCGAGCAATTTGCCCAAGCCGACGGCACGTGCGCCCAGCG
This sequence comes from Betaproteobacteria bacterium, assembly GCA_021414185.1. Taxonomy (GTDB): domain Bacteria; phylum Pseudomonadota; class Gammaproteobacteria; order Burkholderiales; family SG8-41; genus PALSA-1004. The sequence continues at coordinate 3,934 of JAIOOZ010000163.1, read as the reverse complement.
CAATGGCCTTGATGACGTCGGTGCCGCGCTGCACGCCGCCGTCCCACAGGATTTCGGCGCGGCCGTCTACCGCCGCGACGACTTCAGGCAGCACTTCGATGGTGGCCTGCGCGTGGTCGAGCTGGCGGCCGCCGTGGTTGGATACGTAGACCACGTCCGCCCCGTGTTCGACCGAGAGCTTTGCATCCTCCGCGGTGGCAACACCTTTGACGATGAGCGGCAGCCCGATGCGCTGCTTCATCCACACGAGGTCTTTCCACTGCAGCCCCATCTGGAACGACGGATCGCCGAAACCTTCGCGCACGGCCGCGCGGCTGATGATGTCGCGCTCGCGGCGCCCGTAATAATTGCGGTCCACACAGACACACAGCGCGCGATAGCCGGCGGCTTTCACGCGGTCGAGTATGTCCTCCACCCATTTGCGGTCTGCCCGCACATAGAGCTGGAATATGAGCGGTTCCTGCACCGACGCAGCGGCGGCTTCGAAGCCGGGCTTGGCGGCGGTGCTGATGAAGGCCGCAGCACCATGCGCTACTGCTGCGCGCGCGACCGGAATCGCGCCCTGCTCTGGGTTGATGAAACCCACCAGCCCGCCCACCGGCGCCAGAAACACCGGGCTTTGCAGCGTCTTGCCCAGCAATGTCGTCGTGATGTCGATGTTGCGCACGTCGACCAGCACGCGCTGGCGCAGCGCCAGGCTGTCCAGCGCGAGCCGGTTGCGCTTAAGGGTTGTCTCTGAATCGGCGCCGCCGGTCAGATGGTTCCACAGGTCCTGCGACAGGTTGCGCCGCGCGGCGGCAACGATTTCCTGCAGCGACAGAAAATCCGGAACTGCCGGCGCGCGTGCACGCGTGCGCCGCTTCGCGGGATGTGCGCGCACGTGCGCGTTGCGCGTGGACTTGCGGGGCGGACGTTTCAGCTTGGCCATTGCCTCAGGACAATCCGTCGCTGATGGTCTGGTTCTCGGATTTAAGCTCGATGCCCGACGCCTTGGCCTGCAGCAGCAGCAATTGCGAGAAGTCCTGGTCGTAACCGTGGCCGATCATGGTCTGCACGAGGTCGCGCGTGATCGCGGTGGTCGGCATCGGCACGCCGTAGGTTTTGCCCGCGCTCAAGCCGAGGTCGATGTCTTTTCTCAAAAGTTCCGGCGTGAACGTCACGTGAAAATCGAGATTGGACAGCGCCGGCGTCTTGTAGCGCGTGAACATCGAGCCCATTACGCTCTTGTTGAGAAAATCGAGAAACGCGTGCCGCTGCATACCGGCCTTCTCGGCGAGCACCGTGATTTCGCACAGGTTCTGAATCACCACGCCGAGCATAACGTTGTGGCAGATCTTGGCGATGCGCGAAAGTTCGCCTTCGCCGACGTAGCTGACCCCCTGGCCTATCGCTTCAAGGTACGGCGCGACCGCATCGAACGCGTCCTTCGGACCCGACGCCACTACCGTCAGCTTGCCGGCCTTGATCACCTTCGCATTGCCCGAAACCGGCGCGGCGAGAAACTTCACGCCTTCCTTGGCGAGCTTCTCGCGGATTTCCGCGGATTCTTCGAGGGAAATCGACGTGCTGTCGACGACGATTTTCGGTTTCTTGCCTTTCGACATTACGCCGTTTGCGCCAAACAGCACTTCCTTCACGTCCTTGCCGGTGGACACCATGGTGAACACGATGTCGCACGCGGCGAGATCGGGCAGCGTATCGACGACTTTCGCGCCGTACTGGGCAAGCGGTTCGGCCTTCGATTTTGTACGGTTCCATACCGCAATATCACAGCCGCCCTGCGCGAGGCGCTGCGCCATCGCGTAGCCCATGCGACCGATACCGATCCAGCCGAGTTTGTGTTGTTTCATGTTTGCAGTTGCCATTTTCTTTCCTATATCAATATCAAAAACCTTTGCCACAGAGGGCACAGAGAACACAGAGAAATTCAATGACAAGAACCCTCTGCATTGCTTTTGCCTGGTTTTCCTCTGTGAACTCTGTGCCCTCTGTGGCTAAACGCTTTTGATTTCGTCCTTATGAATCGGACACGTTCAGCGCCTGCGTCCAGTCGGTGGTTTCGAGGATGGTCTTCATTTCGCGCAGGAACGCCGCCGAGTACGCGCCGTCCACCGCGCGATGATCGAATGTTTGCGCCAGCACGCCGACCGGGCGTATCGCAATGCTGTCGCCCGCATCGCTTTCGATCACCACCGGCTTCTTCTTCACGCCGTCGGTGGACAGGATCGCGACCTGCGGCTGGTTGATGATGGGGGCGGTGATCAGCGTGCCGAACACCCCCGAATTCGAAAGCGTGTAAGTACCGCCGCTCAGTTCGTCGGGCTTCAGCCGGTTGCCGCGCGCGCGCTGCGCCATGTCGTTGATGGCGCGCGCGAGCTGCGGCAACGACATATCCTGCGCGTTGGCGACGACGGGCACGATCAAGCCGTCGAAATTCAGGTCGACGGCGATGCCCAGATTGACGGCCTTGTGCAATATGAGATCGCTGCCGTCGAGGCTCGCGTTCAGCAGCGGAAATTTTGCCAGCGCCTTGCACACGGCATGCGCGATGAACGGCAAATAGGTCAGCGAGAATCCGTCGCGCGCCTTCCATGCCGCGCCGTCCGCCGTCCGCGCCTGGTCCACGCGCAGGAAATCGGCCTCGATTGCCTGCAGCACATGCGGCACCGTTGCCCACGAGCGCGCCAGATGTTCGGCGGTGCGCTTGCGAATGTTGTTCAGCGGCTTGCGCGTCTGTCCTTCGACCTCATAGGGGGCCGGCGTCTGCGTTCTTACCGTGCCCGGCGCGCGCGCGCCGCGTTGCGCGATAAAGCCCTGCACGTCTTCGCGCGTGATGCGCCCGTCGCGACCGGTGCCTTTGATGTCTGCCGGATTCAGTTGGTGCTCGGCGACGAGCCGGCGCACCACCGGCGACAAACGCTCGCCGGCGCTCGCGGGCGCGAAGCGTGGCGCTTGCGCCGCAGCCGCTACGGGTGCCACTGCCGCCACCGTCTCGTGCTTCGTCGCGGCCGGCGCAGTCGCCGCGGCACCGCTTTCACGAATTACCGCCAGCGGCGCGCCGACTTTGGCGGTCACACCCTCTTCCACGAGTATTTCCGCAATCACGCCGGCGACCGGCGCCGGAATCTCGGTGCTGACCTTGTCGGTCTCGACGTCGAACAGCATTTCGTCGGCCTTGACCGTATCGCCGACTTTCTTGTGCCACTTGGTGACGACACCCTCGGTGACCGTCTCGCCAAGTTGCGGCATGATGACGTCCATCAACTACTCCCAAAACCAGTTAACCGCCAAGACGCCCGGAGCGCCAAGGTAGGGCAGGAACGAATAAATAAACGAAAACAAACCATGATCAAGATTCAGCCATATCCAGTCTGCTTGTTGTGCATATCTTTCAGGCCACTTGTGTCGCTTTTCTTGGCGGCCTTGGCGTCTTGGCGGTTCAGATCAATCGATTTTGGCGCGGATTTCGCGCACGATGCGTTCGACCGACGGGATGGTGTTGTCTTCGAGCAGGTCGGCCGACGGCAGCGGCACATGTGGCGTGGTGATACGCATGATGGGCCCGTCGAGATCCCAGAAACATTCGTCGGCAACGATGGAGGCGATTTCGGCACCCCATCCGCACAGGCGCGGGTTTTCCTCGACCGTGACCAGACGACCGGTCTTCATGACTTCAGCCAATATGGTTTGCGTATCGAGCGGCACCAGCGAGCGCACGTCGACCACCGTGCAGGAGATGCCATGCTCTTTTTCGAGAATAGCGGCGGCATCCAGCGATTTGTGCACCATCGATGCCAGCGCGACTATCGTGCAGTCTTTCCCGCGGCGCAGCACCTTGGCCTTGCCGAGTTCGTCGACATATTCGCCGTCGGGCACCTCGCCTTTCATCGAATACAGCGACTTCTGCTCGAAGAACAATACCGGGTCGGGATCG
>JAIOOZ010000124.1 GCA_021414185.1 Betaproteobacteria bacterium | reverse complement strand
CGCCGCCTGCAGCCAGGTGTTGCAGACGTTGTTCGAGTCGCCTATCCAGGTCACGGTCTTGCCGCGGATGGAGCCGCGATGCTCGATGTAGGTGAAGATGTCGCCCAGGATCTGGCACGGGTGGTATTCGTTGGTCAGCCCGTTGATCACCGGCACCCGCGAGTTCGAGGAGAAGCGCTCGATGATGGTCTGCTCGAAGGTGCGGATCATAACGATGTCGACCATGCGCGAAATCACGCGCGCGACGTCTTCCAGCGGTTCGCCACGACCCATCTGGGTGTCGCGCGTCATCAGCGTGATGACCGAACCGCCGAGCTGGTTGAAGCCTGCTTCAAACGACACGCGCGTGCGCGTCGAATGTTTCTCGAACACCATCGCGAGCGTGCGGTCGACCAGCGGCTGGTACGGCTCGTAGCGCTTGAACTTGTCCTTGATCCAGCGCGCGCGCGCGAACAGGTACTCGTACTCGTCGAGAGTAAAGTCCTTGAACTGCAGGTAATGACGGAGTTCCATCGCGAAGGAGAGGTAAAAACCGCTTACGCGGTTTTTACCGCGGGCTGGGCTGCGCGGGCGCGGGCGAGGAAATCCGCAATCAGCGGCGACAGGATGGCGACCAGTTGCTCAACCTCGTCGCGCTTGATGACAAGCGGCGGCAGCAGGCGGATGACGTTGTCGTTGGTGACGTTGATCAGGAGGCCGGCGGCAAGTGCGTTCTTGACTAGTTCGTCGCACGGAAATTCGAGTTCGATTCCGATCATCAGGCCTTTGTGGCGGATCTCGCGCACGCCGGCGACCCCTTTGAGTTGCGCCTCAAAGCCCGCCTGTATGAGTTCGCCCATCGCGACTGCATTGGCCATGAGCTTGTCATGCTCGATGATATCGATAGTCGTCAGCGCCGCGGCGCACGCCAGCGGATTGCCGCCGAAGGTCGAGCCGTTTTGGCGAGCGTCACCACGTCGGGCTTGACGCCAGAGTGCTGGAACGCGAACCATTTGCCGGTGCGGCCGACGCCGCTTTGCACTTCGTCGAGCATCAGCAGCCAGCCATTGGCATCGCAGATTTCGCGCAGGCCGTGCAGGTAATCGTCATGACAGATGTTGATGCCGCCTTCGCCCTGGATCAACTCGACCAGCACGGCGACGACATTGCGGTTGTTCTCGGCGACTTTCCTCACCGCAGCGAGATCGTCGAACGGTACGCGAGCGAAGCCCGGCACCAGCGGCTCGAAGCCGGCCTGCACCTTGCGGCTGCCGGTGGCCGAGAGCGTGGCTATGGTGCGGCCATGGAAGGCTTTTTCCATGACGATGATCGCCGGCATCTCGATGCCTTTATGGTGGCCGTAGAGGCGGGCAACCTTGATGGCGGCTTCGTTGGCTTCGCAACCGGAGTTGCAGAAAAAGATTTCGTCCATGCCCGAGATCGCCGCCAGTCGTTCGCCGAGCGCTTCCTGGTGCTCGATTTCGTAGACGTTGGACGTGTGGATGAGCTTGGCGGCCTGGGCGGTCAGCGCCTGCACGAACTTCGGGTGGCTATGGCCGATGCCGACCACGGCGATACCCGCCAGCGCGTCGAGATAGCGTTTGCCCTGTTTGTCCCATAGCCAGCAGCCT
>JAIOOZ010000313.1 GCA_021414185.1 Betaproteobacteria bacterium | reverse complement strand
CGACAAGCTGAAGGCCGGCCAGACCCGTTCGCAGGTCCGCTTCGTGCTCGGCTCGCCGCTGGTGGCCGACATGTTTCACGACGACCGCTGGGATTACATCTACCTGCTGCAGCGGCAGGGCAAGCCCGACGAGCGGCGCCGTCTGACGGTGCTTTTCGACGGCGACAAATTGCTGCGCATCGAAGGCGATGTCGTGGTTACCGACAAGGCGCTGGAACCGCCGCCCGCGCCCAAGCCTGTCGTTCCCAAGCCGGTTGCAGTGAATCCGCCGCCGGCGCCCAAGCCGGAAGCGGCAAAGCCCGTTGAGAAGCCGCCTGTCGTAGTCAAGCCTGCGGAAAAGCCGCCGGTCGCAGTTGCGCCGGCGGAAAAACCGCCTGTTGCGGCAACGCCCGCGGCAAAGCCGCAAGCGGCCGCGCCGGCCGCCGCAGTGAAGCCGGAACCGGCGAAATCCGAAGCTGCGCCGGCGCCCGCGCCCAGTGCAAAGCCTGATGCCGCAAAAGCCGAAGTGAAACCGGAAACGGCGAAGCCCGACGCCGCAAAAGCGGATGCGGCAAAAACGGATACGGCGACGGCCGACGATAAAAAAGATCCGCCCAAGCGCGGATTGTTTGGCAGGATGCTCGACAAGATCGGTTTTTGACTGGAGTCGACATGGCGAATATGAAAATCGCGGTGGCCGGAAGCGCGGGACGCATGGGCCGCGCGCTGCTCGAAGCGGTACTCGGCAGCGCCGACCTTCAGCTCGGTGCTGCGCTCGAAGTCGCGGGCAGCGCGAGCCTCGGCAAAGATGCCGGCGAACTCGTCGGCGCGCCATGCCGCCTATTGATCAGCGCCGATGTTGAAAAGAGCCTTGCCGGATGCGGTGCGCTGATCGATTTCACGCGGCCTGAAGGCACGCTCGCGCATCTCGCGGCATGCCGCAAGCTCGGCGTCAAAATGGTGATAGGCACCACCGGTTTTTCCGATGCCGGGAAAAAATCCATCGCGGACGCGGCGCGCGATATCGCCATCGTCATGGCGCCGAACATGAGTATCGGCACCAACCTCGTATTCAAGCTGGCCGACGTGGCGGCGCGCGTGCTGAATGAAGGCTACGACGTCGAGATCATCGAGGCGCATCATCGCCACAAGATCGATGCGCCGTCGGGCACCGCGCTGCATATCGGCGGCATCGTCGCCAACGCGCTGGGGCGCAAGCTCGACGAATGCGCGGTGTATGGACGCGAAGGCGTGACTGGCGAAAGAAAAGCATCGACCATCGGTTTTGCCACTGTGCGCGGCGGCGACATCGTCGGCGAGCACACGGTGATGTTTGCCGGCCCCGGCGAGCGTGTCGAAATCGTGGTGCGCTCCAGCAGCCGTGCTACTTATGCTGAAGGAGCCCTGAGAGCCGCGCGGTTTCTTGCAGGCAAAAAGAACGGATTGTTCGACATGCAGGATGTTCTGGGGTTGCGCTAGCACAACGCATTCGTAAAACCGGAACGCATTTTCAACGTCGAATCAGGGCGTTGATATGGCGTTTACGCGTTGAAGGCGACCTGCCTTTAGCGTATAATTGCAACATTGAAGCGGGACGGGTCTCATGACCTGTCCCGCTTTCCATATCTACTCCAGGGAGTTCGACTTGTCGCATCGTGAACCAGCCATCCTTGTCCTTAAAGATGGCACGGTTTTCCGCGGCACGTCGATCGGCGCGGCCGGCCTGTCGGCGGGTGAAGTCGTGTTCAACACGGCGATGACCGGCTACCAGGAAATCCTCACCGATCCCTCGTACTGCCGCCAGATCGTCACCCTTACGTATCCGCATATCGGCAACACCGGCACCAATCCCGAAGACGTCGAGTCGGACAAGGTTTACGCGGCTGGCCTCGTGATTCGCGACCTGCCGCTGGTTGCCAGCAACTGGCGCAGCACGCAGGACCTCTCATCGTATCTGCGCGAGCAAAACGTGGTCGCGATCGCCGACATCGACACACGGAAATTGACGCGCATCCTGCGCGAGAAGGGCGCGCAGGAAGGCTGCGTGATGGCGGGCACTCATTTGACAGCAAACGATGAAAAGGCCGCACTCAAAGCGGCGCGCGCGTTTCCGGGGCTGGCGGGCATGGATCTCGCCAAAGTCGTGAGCTGCACCAAACCCTATGCGTGGACGGAATCGACGTGGAAGCTCGGCCACGGTTACGGGCAGCAGACCGCGCCGAAATTCCATGTGGTTGCCTACGACTACGGCATCAAACGCAATATTCTGCGCATGCTGGCGGCGCGCGGCTGCAAGCTCACGGTGCTGCCCGCGCAAAGTTCGGCGCAGGATGCGCTCGCATTGAAGCCCGACGGCATATTTTTGTCGAACGGCCCCGGCGATCCCGAACCTTGCGATTACGCGATACGCGCAATCGGCGAACTGGTTGCGAAGGGCATCCCGGTATTCGGCATTTGTCTCGGACACCAGCTGCTTGGTCTCGCCAGCGGTGCGAAGACGCTGAAAATGAAATTCGGCCATCACGGCGCCAACCACCCGGTGCAGGATCTCGACAGCGGGCGCGTGATGATCACGAGCCAGAACCACGGTTTTGCGGTCGATGCGGCGACACTGCCGTCCAACGTGCGTGTCACGCATAAATCTTTGTTCGACGGCACGCTGCAGGGTTTTGCGCGCACCGACCGGCCGGCGTTCTGTTTCCAGGGACACCCTGAAGCCAGCCCGGGACCGCACGACGTCGGTTATCTGTTCGACCGTTTTGTCGGCCTCATGGAAAAAACGCAGGCGGGACAGCATGCCTAAGCGTACTGACATCAAAAGCATATTGATCATAGGCGCGGGCCCTATCGTCATCGGCCAGGCGTGCGAGTTCGATTATTCCGGCGCGCAGGCCTGCAAGGCTCTGCGCGAAGAGGGTTATCGCGTGGTGCTCGTCAATTCGAATCCGGCGACGATCATGACCGACCCCAATATGGCGGACGCGACTTACATCGAGCCGGTCACCTGGCAGATGGTCGAGAAAGTCATCGCGATCGAACGGCCCGACGCATTGCTGCCGACGATGGGTGGGCAGACAGCGTTGAATTGCGCGCTCGATCTTGCAAAGCACGGTGTGCTCGATAAGTACAACGTCGAAATGATAGGCGCGAAAAAAGAAGCGATCGACAAGGCCGAGGACCGCGAAAAGTTCAAGGTCGCGATGGCCAAGATCGGACTGGCAAGCGCGCGTTCGGCGATTGCGCACAGCCTCGAAGAAGCGTTGCAGGTGCAGGCAATGGTGGGCTTTCCGACCGTTATCCGGCCGTCATTCACGCTGGGCGGCGCGGGCGGCGGCATCGCCTACAACAAGGAAGAGTTCGTCGCCATCGTCGACCGCGGGCTCGATGCGAGCCCGACCAAGGAAGTGCTGATCGAAGAGTCCGTGCTCGGCTGGAAAGAGTACGAGATGGAGGTGGTGCGCGACAGCAAGGACAATTGCATTATCATCTGCTCGATCGAAAACCTCGACCCGATGGGCGTGCATACCGGTGATTCGATCACGGTGGCACCGGCGCAGACGCTGACCGACAAGGAATACCAGATCATGCGCGACGCGTCGATCGCGTGCCTGCGCGAAATCGGCGTCGATACCGGCGGCTCCAATGTGCAGTTCGCGGTCAATCCCGACGACGGCCGCCTCTTAATCATCGAAATGAATCCGCGCGTGTCGCGCTCAAGCGCGCTGGCGTCGAAAGCGACGGGTTTTCCGATCGCCAAGATCGCGGCCAAGCTGGCGGTCGGCTACACGCTCGACGAATTGCGCAACGACATCACCGGGGGTGCTACGCCCGCGTCGTTCGAGCCGACCATCGATTACGTCGTCACCAAGGTGCCGCGTTTCGCGTTCGAGAAATTCCCGCAAGCGAACGACCGCCTGACGACGCAGATGAAGTCGGTGGGCGAAGTGATGGCGATAGGCCGTACTTTCCAGGAATCATTCCAGAAAGCCTTGCGCGGGCTCGAAGTCGGCGCCGACGGTCTCAATCAGAAAACGACCGACCGCGAGACCATCGAGAAGGAGCTCGGCGAGCCGGGGCCCGAGCGCATCTGGTACGTCGGCGATGCGTTCGAGAACGGGTTTACGCTCGAAGAGGTGTATCAACTCACCAAAATCGACCGCTGGTTCCTGGTGCAGATCAAGGAAATCGTCGATCTCGAAATGGAACTCGACGACCGGAAAATCGGCGACCTCGGCGCCGAAGAATTGCGCGGGTTGAAGCGCAAAGGTTTCTCCGATCGCCGCCTGGCCTATCTCATGAAGTCGACCGAAGCCGCGATGCGCGCGCACCGGCACGCGCTCGGCATACGCCCGGTCTACAAGCGTGTCGATACCTGCGCGGCGGAATTCGCCACCAACACCGCGTATATGTATTCGACCTACGAGGAAGAGTGCGAGGCGCAACCGACCAACCGCAAGAAGGTGATCGTGCTGGGCGGCGGGCCGAATCGCATCGGGCAGGGCATCGAATTCGACTATTGCTGCGTGCACGCAGCACTCGCGCTGCGCGAAGACGGTTTCGAGACCATCATGGTCAATTGCAACCCGGAGACGGTATCGACCGACTACGATACGTCCGACCGGCTGTATTTCGAGCCGCTGACGCTCGAAGATGTGCTTGAAATCGTGCACGTCGAAAAGCCGTACGGCGTAATCGTGCAGTACGGAGGGCAAACGCCGCTGAAACTCGCGCGCGATCTCGAAGCCAATGGCGTGCCCATCATAGGCACCTCGCCAGACTCTATCGACATTGCGGAAGACCGCGAGCGTTTCCAGAAACTGATTCACAAGCTGAAATTGAAGCAACCGCCGAACCGCACTGCGCGCAGTGCGCAGAAAGCTTTGGCGCTCGCGGCAGAGATCGGCTATCCGCTGGTGGTGCGCCCGTCGTATGTGCTGGGCGGACGGGCGATGGAGATTGTCCACGAGCAGAGCGACCTCGAGCGCTATATGCGCGAAGCGGTAAAAGTTTCGAACGATTCGCCGGTGCTGCTCGACCGCTTTCTGAACGACGCGACCGAGGTCGACGTCGATGCGATCTGCGACGGCAAGGCGGTGCTGATCGGCGGCATCATGGAGCACATCGAGCAGGCCGGCGTGCATTCCGGCGATTCGGCGTGCTCGCTGCCGCCCTTCAGCCTGACGCCGGAACTCCAGGACGAATTGCGCAAGCAAACGATCGCCATGGCGCACGCGTTGAAAGTCGTCGGGCTGATGAACGTGCAGTTCGCGATCCAGAACGGCGTCATCTACGTGCTCGAAGTCAATCCGCGCGCGTCGCGCACCGTGCCTTTCGTGTCGAAAGCAACCGGCTTGGCGCTGGCCAAGATCGCCGCGCGCTGCATGATCGGTACCTCACTGGCGGCGCAAAACAGCACGCAGGAAGTGGTGCCGCCCTATTATTCGGTCAAGGAAGCGGTATTCCCCTTCATCAAGTTCCCGGGTGCGGACACCATACTTGGTCCGGAAATGAAATCGACCGGTGAAGTGATGGGGGTGGGCACGAGCTTCGGCGAAGCTTTCGTAAAATCGCAACTGGCGGCGGGCGACCGCCTGCCGGAGTCGGGCAAGGTATTCGTCAGCGTGCGCGACGCCGACAAGCCGGCGGCGGTGGCGATTGCGCGCGATCTCATGGCGCTGGGTTTCCAGCTTGTCGCGACACGCGGCACCGCTGCGGCGCTGGCGGCGGACGGACTGGCGGTGATGCCACTCAACAAGGTTGCGGAGGGGCGCCCGCACGTGGTCGACATGATCAAGAACGGCGATATAGTGCTGATCGTGAATACCGTCGAGGAGTCGCGGACCGCGGTACGCGACTCCTACGTGATTCGCCGCGCGGCGCTGCAGGCGCGGATCACCCTTTACACGACTCTTGCCGGCGCGCGCGCCGCCTGCACGGGTATGCAACAATCGCGTGAGATGACGGCCTACGACGTGCAGGGCTTGCACCGCCGTCTTCTGGCAACCGCGGCGGCAGCCGCCGCTTAAAAACAAGGCAGGTAGTTATGAGCAAAACTCCATTGACGGTGGTTGGCGCCGATAAATTGCGCGCCGAATTGCACGAGCTGAAAACGGTCCAGCGGCCCTCCATCATCGCGGCCATTGCGGAAGCGCGCGCTCACGGCGATCTCTCGGAAAACGCCGAATATGCGGCGGCCAAGGAACGCCAGAGTTTCATCGAGGGGCGCATCGCTGAAGTCGAGAGCAAGTTGTCCAACGCGCAGATCATCGATCCCGTGCTGATCGACGCTGACGGCGGCTGCGTGTTCGGCGCCACCATCGAACTCGAAGACATGAACAACAGCGAAACCGTTACGTACCAAATCGTCGGCGACGACGAAGCCGACATCAAGCAAGGCAAGATCTCCATCAGTTCGCCCATTGCGCGCGCGCTGATCGGCAAGCACGCGGGCGACGTGGCCGAAGTGAAAGCGCCCGGCGGCGTGCGCGAATACGAGATTCTGGACGTAAAGTATATTTAAAGCGGGCGGAACAAGGGGCGGGCGGCCTTGTCTATTCCCCAGTGCAAAGGAAGCCGCGATTCAATGACATTACCTGATTCCAGCGCTGTCACGCTATGACAGTCCTTACCGAAGCGATATATGCAATCGCGCTGACGTTGTGGATCGGCGGCTTGTGGGCGATCGGCTATATCGTGGCGCCGACACTGTTCTACTCGGTGCCGGACCGCGCGCTGGCCGGCGCATTGGCCGGCAAGCTTTTTACGCTGATCGCTTATGTCGGGATCGGCTGCGCGATTTATCTCGTGCTGTTCCGGCTGGTGCGTTTCGGCGGCGCGTGCGCGAAGCACGGCATATTCTGGATCGTTCTCGCCATGCTGGCGCTCACCCTCGCGGGCGAATTCGGCGTGCAGCCGATATTGGCCAGCCTGAAAGACCAGGCGTTGCCCAAAGGCGTGATGGAAAGCGTGTTTCGCGACCGTTTCGCGGCGTGGCACGGTGTGGCCAGCGTGCTGTACCTGATACAAACAGTGCTGGGCGTGCTGCTGGTCTGGCTGCACGCACGCAACCCGCGCTGACGCCGGGTTGCTAGTGCTGGAAACTGCGCTTGGTGCGGCGGGCCGGCTTCGGCCGCGGTTTGATTTTTTTCTTGGCCGGGGTGACGGCCTGTTCCGGGCGCGGGCGGAAAATGACCAGTATCTTGCCGATATGCTGAACGGGCGCCGCATGCAGCGTGGTGCAGATCTCTTCGAGAAACCGGGCGCGTGTTGCGTGCTCGTCGGTCATCACGCGGATTTTGATCAGCTCGTGACTGGCGAGGTTCTGGTGGATTTCATTCATTACGGGAGTGGTAAGGCCGGCGTCGCCGACCATCACGACCGGGTTCAGACCGTGGGCGCGCGCGCGCAGTTCACGGCGTTGCACTGAGGTGAGTTCGAGAATCATGGCGGCATCCTAACCGATGAAACGTACCAAGACCAGCAAACAGTGGATGATGGAGCATATCCACGACGTCTACGTGCAACGCGCGAAGGCGGAAGGCTATCGCTCGCGCGCCGCCTACAAGCTGATCGAAGTCGTCGAACGCGACAAGCTGCTCAAACCGGGCATGGTGGTGGTCGATCTCGGCGCCACCCCCGGCGGCTGGTCGCAGGTCGCCGCGGCCAAAGTCGGCGAGCGTGGGCGCGTCATCGCGCTCGACCTGTTGCCGATGGATGCGCTGCGCAATGTCACCTTCCTGCTGGGAGACTTCCGCGAGGATGCTGTGGTCAAAGCGCTGGAGCAGGAACTGGCCGGCCGTCCGATAGACCTTGTATTAAGCGATATGTCGCCCAACATCAGCGGTATCGCTCTGAGCGACCAGGCGCGGGCGATGTATCTGGCTGAACTTGCTCTCGAATTTGCCGTAAAACATTTGAAACCGGGCGGCGGTCTGCTGGTCAAAGTTTTTCAGGGTTCCGGGTTCCAGGAGTTTCTGCGCGTGATGCGCAGCCGGTTTAAGCAGGTCGTCACGCGCAAGCCTGAGGCGTCGCGCGGCCGCAGCAACGAGATGTACCTGTTGGGTAAGGACTGTAAAGGCGCGGATTGACGGGTTTACGCTTGCGGCGGCATGCAGGCGGGGTTGGCGCCCGTACTAACAATAGTGGTAAAAACAGTTTAGAATTGAACCAGATACGTGTCCCGCAGCACCAAAAGCGATGAGGAATAACGTTGAATAATCTGATTAAAAATGTGGCGATCTGGCTGGTCATCGCACTCGTGTTGATGACGGTGTTCAACCAGTTCAGCAGCCGGCAGGCCGCGCAAAGCGTGATCCCTTATTCCCAGTTCATGGACGAAGTGAAGCAGGGACGCGTGACCTCCGCGCAGGTCGAAGGGCGCACCGTGCGCTGGGTCTCGCAGGACAACCGCAAGTACGTGACCTACAGCCCCGGCACGTTGGGCGACCTGTGGATGGTCAGTGATCTGCTGAAGGCGGGCGTGAAGATCGACGCCAAGCCCGAAGAAGAGCAGTCGTTCCTGATGAATATCTTCATCTCGTGGTTCCCGATGCTGCTCCTGATCGGCATCTGGATATTTTTCATGCGCCAGATGCAGGGCGGCGGGCGCGGCGGCGCGTTCTCCTTCGGCAAGAGCCGCGCGCGCATGATGGATGAAAACAACAACAGTGTGACCTTCGCCGACGTGGCGGGTTGCGAGGAAGCGAAGGAAGAAGTTGCCGAACTGGTGGAATTCCTGCGCGATCCGGGCAAGTTCCAGAAACTCGGCGGACGCATACCGAAGGGCGTGCTGATGGTGGGTTCGCCGGGCACCGGTAAAACATTGCTGGCGCGCGCGATCGCAGGCGAAGCGAAAGTGCCGTTCTTCAGCATTTCCGGTTCCGACTTCGTGGAGATGTTCGTCGGCGTGGGTGCGGCGCGCGTGCGCGATATGTTCGAGCAGGCGAAAAAGCACGCGCCTTGCATCGTGTTCATCGATGAAATCGACGCGGTCGGCCGCCAGCGCGGCGCTGGCCTCGGCGGCGGCAACGACGAACGTGAACAGACATTGAACGCGCTGCTGGTTGAAATGGACGGCTTCGAAGGCACCGCCGGCGTGATCGTGATTGCCGCGACCAACCGTCCGGATGTACTCGATCCGGCGTTGCTGCGCCCGGGCCGCTTCGACCGCCAGGTCGTGGTGCCGCTGCCCGACATTCGGGGGCGCGAGCAAATCCTTCTGGTGCATATGCGCAAAGTACCGGTCGCCCCGGACGTCAAGGCCGATATCATCGGCCGCGGCACGCCCGGCATGTCGGGAGCCGATCTCGCCAACCTCGTGAACGAAGCGGCGTTGTTCGCCGCGCGCAAGAACAAGCGCCTCGTCGATATGGATGACTTCGAGCAGGCCAAGGACAAGATTTACATGGGTGCCGAGCGGCGCTCAATGGTGATGCCGGAAGACGAGCGCATAACGACCGCTTATCACGAGGCCGGACACGCGGTGGTCGCCTATACGCTGCCAAAGGCCGACCCGGTGCATAAAGTCACCATCATCCCGCGCGGGCGCGCCTTGGGGCTCACCTGGATGCTCCCGGAGCAGGACCGTCACGGCAAGGACCGCGAACACCTGTTGCAGGACATTTCGGTTTCGCTCGGCGGCCGCATCGCGGAAGAAGTGTTCTTGGGCCAGATGACGACCGGGGCGAGCAGCGATTTCCAGAATGCGACTACGCTGGCGCGCCGCATGGTCACCGAGTGGGGCATGTCGGATGCGCTGGGCCCGATGGTGTACGGCGAGAACGAGGGTGAAGTGTTCCTCGGCCGCTCGGTCACCACGCATAAAAATATGTCGGAAGCGACGATGCAGAAGGTCGACGCCGAACTGCGCCGCATCATCGATCAGCAGTACCAGGTCGCGCGCAAAATCATCGAAGAAAACCGCGACAAGGTCGAGAAAATGGCGAAGACCCTGCTCGAGTGGGAAACCATGGATTCCGAGCAGTTGAAAGACATCATGGAAGGCCGCGAGCCGCGTCCGCCCAAGCCGGCCACCACGGCGACCAGCGTGCCGCCCAAAGACACGCCGCCGCCGAGTCCCGCGCCCACTACCGCGCCGGCGCCGGGAACCTGAGCGCGCCGAAAGCGCGCGGTGAGGGGAGAGCAGCAAGGGGTGAGGCGTAGCATCTCCCCGCTCCTTGCGGTTCCGCCTCACCCCTCTCGCCTCACGCCTCTCGATGCATCTCCAGTGCGGTAAATTCCGGCTGTCACTTGCGCGTCCGCTCATCATGGGCGTCGTCAATGTCACGCCCGATTCGTTTTCGGATGGCGGTGACTACGCAACAACCCGGGCCGCACTTGCCCGCGCGCGCCAGCTGACCGAGGAGGGTGCCGACATTATCGATATCGGCGGCGAATCCACGCGCCCGGGCTCGGGTGGCGTTGCGCTCGACGAAGAACGCCGGCGTGTGCTGCCAGTGCTCGAGCAACTGGCGGGCGGCACGGTGCCGGTGTCCGTCGATACGCAGAAGCCCGAATTCATGCGTGAGGTCATCGCTGCCGGCGCGGCCATGATCAACGACATCAACGGATTGCAGACGCCGGGCGCGCTGGCGGCCGTGGCCGCGGGCAATGTCGCGGTGTGCCTGATGCACAAGCAGGGCACGCCCGCCGACATGCAGGTCAATCCGCATTACGACGACGTGGTCGCCGAGGTGCTGGCGTTTCTCGCGGACCGGGTGCAGGCCGCGCGCAATGCCGGAATAGCTCCCGAGCGCATCGTCATCGATCCGGGTTTTGGTTTCGGCAAGACGCTGGAGCATAATCTCGAACTGTTGCGCGGAATCGGCCGCTTTTGCGATA
>JAIOOZ010000312.1 GCA_021414185.1 Betaproteobacteria bacterium | reverse complement strand
CGTCGCCGCCGACCAGGCGATCCAGATCGACGCCATCGACAGTCCCTATGCCGTCGACAGCAACCTCAAGGCGGTGATTTACCAGCGGGGCATCTGACGCCGTGTCCGCGCGCAAGCTGATCTCCGTCGTAACGCCCTGCTTCAACGAGGAAGGCAACGTCGACGAACTCCACCAGCGCATTGCCGCGCAGTTTGCGCTGCTGCCGGACTACGACTTCGAACACATCTATATCGACAACGCCTCGACCGACGGCACGGCGCAGGCGATTCGCCGTCTCGCCAGCACCGACTCCCGCGTCAAGGCCATTTTCAACACGCGCAATTTCGGACACATCCGGTCCCCGATCCACGCCATCCTGCAATCGAGGGGCGATGCGGTGGTTTCCATGGCCTCCGACCTGCAGGACCCCCCGGAGCTGATTCCGGAATTCGTCCGCCAGTGGGAAGCCGGTTTCAAGGTCGTCGCCGGGGTCAAGCCGCGCAGCGAGGAAACGCCCCTGCTGTTCGCCCTGCGGCGCCTTTACTACGCCACCGTCGGTCGCATCGCCGACGTCGAACTGATTCCGAACTTCACCGGATTCGGGCTCTACGACAGGGAAGTCATCGAGCTCGTGCGCCGCATCGACGATCCCTATCCCTACTTTCGAGGCATGATCGCCGACCTCGGCTTCGAGCACGCCGAAGTGCCCTTCGAGCAGCCACTGCGGCGACGCGGCATCACCAAGAACAACTTCTACACCCTCTATGACATCGCGATGCTCGGCATCACCGGTCACTCCAAGGTTCCGATCCGGCTGGCGACCATGGCCGGATTTACCCTTTCAGGGATCAGCCTGATCGTCGCCTGCATCTACCTGGCGTACAAGCTGCTCTATTGGGACCATTTCTCGCTGGGTGTGGCCCCGGTGCTGATCGGCTTCTTCTTCTTCGCCTCGGTGCAGTTGTTCTTCATCGGCATCCTCGGCGAGTACATCGCCAACATCCACACCCAGGTACAAAAGCGTCCGCTGGTCGTGGAACGCGAGCGGATCAATTTCGACAAGGCACCGACCGCCGCAACACCCCCGCAGTGAGCAGGACGGCCCCCCGCTTCGTCGACCGCATGCTGGCCGGGGACGGGCCGAATTCGCAGCATCCGCTGGATGGCCTGTCGATAGCCGCCCTGGCTTACCTCGGCTTGCCGGCGCTGATCTTTCTCGCCACCTGGTTGCGACTGCCTTTCGCACTGTTTGCACTCACTCTCGCGGGCGCTGCCCTCTGGTCGGCCTTGCGCCACATTCATATCGAATGGCGCAGCACGCATTCCGTCGCCGCCATCGCCCTGATAGCACTCACCGGCATGGCGTGGGCAGCACTGGGCGGCGGCAGCCACTTTTTCTACGCCAATCCCGACTGGCTGGTGCGCGACGCCGTCCTTGCCGACCTGACCTATTCCGACTGGCCGCCGTCCTACGCCTTTCGCGACGGCGCCCATTACCTGCTGCGTTCCGCGATCGGCTTCTTCCTGCCGATCGCGGCGCTGGGCAAGCTGCTCGGCGTGGAATGGCTGGAGAAGCTGGTCTACGCCTGGACCGCCATCGGCGCCGTGATCTTCCTGCTGCTGCTGCCGCTGCCGGGCCGCGTTGGCGGCCGCCTGCTGGCCGCGCTTGCCATCGTCGTCTTGTTCAGCGG
>JAIOOZ010000311.1 GCA_021414185.1 Betaproteobacteria bacterium | reverse complement strand
GGGGCGAGCATACGGTGCAGGCTCTTGCTTGGCTTCTTGATCGCCGCGGCGAGCCCCTCGAAGCCCACAGTTGCGTTCACCAGGTCGCGGAGAATGGCTTTGCCCTCGGCGGTGTCGCCCGCGAGATACGCATTGATCGCCTCGGTGAAGAGCGCCTCGCTAAAGCGCGCATCGCGCCGCGCGCGCGCCAGAATTGTTTCCTTAAAGTCTCGGGTCAGTGCCATGTCGTTACCGGCGCGCGTTCGTGGCGACAGTCATCCTGAGGCCGGCAGCCTTTAGTACGGCGGTGAGCGTGGACAGCCTGGGATTGCCTTTTGGCGAAAGGGCGCGATAGATGCTCTCGCGCGGCACGCCTGCTGCTTTGGCAACCTTGGTCATGCCCTGTGCCTCAGCCACTGTTCGTAATGCAAGCAGATAAGACTGAGCGTCGCCACCTTCGGCGGCAACGTTCAGGTAATCCGCGGCGAGCGCGGGGTCACGCTTCAACTCTTCGATGAGTCGCTCGCGATGGGAAACGGATGCTTTTTTACTTTTCATCGCTTTTGCTCCTTACCTTGTAATCGTTCCAGAATTCAACGGCTCGTTCGATATCTGCGGCCTGCCGCCTCTTGTCTCCAGCACATAACAGGATTACGAGGCGTGTTCCGCTGCGACCGAAGTAGACGCGGTAACCGGGGCCTAGAGCCTGTTTCATCAATATCCACGTGATGCGTTGTCGCCAGAAATGTCGAGGACAAGGCGCCCGGTGAAGGCAATAGTCACTCTATTGCCAAGACGAGCAACGCTGTAATCGGCTTTTCTGGCGGCAACCCTTCGGGACGGGGCCATTTCCGCCCATTTCGGTGTCGGCCTTCTTTGCAATATCGACATATTGCTGCAGTCGTTCTTCTAGAACTGGGCGGAAATGACCTCCGTCGCACACGCGGATATTGATGAAACAGGCTCTGATCAATTCGCAATTCAGAAACGCCGTCCCGCAGAAATTTGCAATCGCCGAAATTGCCGGTTTCCAGACGATCGATGCGTGCAAATAACCGCGCTTTCGCCTGCCGGTCGGGCAGACGCTTTAACCAATCTGTCAGAGGTTCGAAACCGTCGGCCTGACGGTACCGGCGAACTTCAATCATGAGTAATTGTATCGTATACGTTACAGTATGGCAACCCGCGCTGGCGATGGATGAACGAGAGGAGCGCTGCGCAGTGGTCCACGTTACAGTGCTCTAAGGATTTCGTCGTTCGTCATTTATGAAGCCGTGAGGGCGGGAGGGGGCCTTGCCGAGAGGCGCCGGGCGAGAGGCATGCTTCGCCGAGAGGCGCCGGGCGAGAGACATGCTTGAGGGCGGGAGAGGGGTGCTATACCTAAAGTATAAAAACATTAGGTATAATAACCGGCATGGTCCGCCAGCCCCCTGAAACCCAGACGCTCTTTGCCGAGCTTTCCGAACGGTTGCGCGTGTTTGAGGCTGCGCGCTCATTTGCCAATCTGGCCGGCGCGTTTACGAAAAAACCGGTGCGCGGGGCGGATTACTGGTATTTCAAATCCAGCGCCGGACCCGCCGGGCAGCGCGAATATTTCGTCGGCCCGGACAACCGCGAGACGCAGGCGGTAATGAAAGCATGCATTGCCGGACGACGCGATGCTGAAGCCGCCGCCGCTTCGATCGAGCGGCTGTGTGCGATGCTGCGGCAGGGCGGTGCCTTGTTGACCGACACGCCGTCAGCGCGGGTGGTCGCGGGCCTGGCGAGTGCCGGCATGTTCAAGCTGGGCGCGGTACTGGTGGGGACGCACGCTTTCAGTGTTCTCGGCAATGTACTTGGCGTGCGATGGGAGTCCGGGTTGCGGACGCAGGACATCGACCTCGCGGCAAGCCGTATATTGCATGTGGCGGTGCCGCAGACAGAGCTTGATTTGCCGCGCACGCTGGACGCGCTCAATATGGGTTTTCTGCCAGTGCCCGGACTCAATCCGAAAGCACCGGAGACTTCGTTCAAAGTGCGCGGCCATACGCTGCGGGTAGACCTGCTTACGCCGGCACGCGGCGCACGCGATGCCAAACCCATATCGATACCGAGGTTCAAGGCGGCGGCGCAGCCGCTCGAGCTGCTGGATTATCTGCTTGAGGTTGCGGTCGCCGCGCCGCTGGTGAACGGCGGTGCAACGCTGGTCAATGTGCCGGACCCGGCGCGCTTCGCGCTGCACAAGCTCATTGTGAGCGGTCGCCGGCAGGTGTTCGAACAGTCGAAGGCAGGTAAAGACCGCCAGCAGGCTGCGGAAATCATTGCGGCTCTATACGAAGACCGGCGGGGTGATATCAATCTTGCCGTCAAAGCGCTGAACCAGCGGCCTGCGGCATGGCGCAGCCGCCTGAAGCGTGAACTGGCTAAACTTCCCGCGGACATGGAAGCTGCGCGCACGCATATACGGCGCAGCTTGCAAGACTAGAGGAAGACATTGGGCGAGCGGCGAGGGGCGTGCTTCGCCGAGAGACGGCGGGCGAGAGACATGCTTCGCCGAGAGGCGCCGGGCGAGAGGCGAGAGGCGGAAGGCAAGGCCGTGAGGGCGCGAGGGCGGGAGGGGGCCTTGCCGAGAGGCGCCGGGCGAGAGGCGAGAGGCGGAAGGCAAGGCCGTGAGGGCGTCAGCGCGATCGTTATGCGGGTCGCGGCCGCGCCGCGCGATCAGATGGTTGCGAGCCGCCGGACCGTGTCCGGATAACGTTTGACGAGATTGATCAGGAGGGCGGCTTGGGCGTTCGGCTTGGCGCGTCCTTGCTCCCAGTTTTCAAGCGTGCGAACGTTGGTCCGCAGGTAGACAGCGAACAACGCGCGCGAGATTTTGAGAGTCTCGCGCACGCGGATCAGTTCCTTTGGCGTGACTTTCGGCGCCGGCTTGTATTCGACTGCATGCGTACGCAGTGTCCGCTTGCCCTGCCGCGCCTCGGCGAGCGCCGTCATGCCTTCGCTCAATTCGGCGAAAAGGTCGCGGTTCGCGGCACGCGTCGTTTTGGCTTTGACCGTTGTCTTCATCAAGTTCTCCTTGCATCCAGTTCTGCTTTGATCATTTCCTTAAGCGCTTTGCGTTGCTGCTGAGTCAGGTCGGCCATCTCGTCCTTGTCATAAAGCGTGAAGAGCCAAAACTGAAACCCCGCATTCCACCAGTAGTAGATAACTCTCAGGCCGCCGCGCTTGCCCTTGCCGCGCCGCGCGTCGGCGAACCGCAGCTTGCGAAGGCCACCGGTACCGGGCATCAGGTCGCCCGCCTCGGGGTCTTTCATCAATAAATTCTGCAGCCCGCGGAAAGCGTCGTCGTCCAGATAGTCGGCGCGGTGGCGCTCGAAAGGAGGCAGCTCGATGAAGACGGACTTCACGGAACCATTATACGCAAGTTACGTATATACGCAAGTTGCGTATGTGGCGCGCGGCTGCGCGTCGCGTCGCCCCACATGTACCCTGGCGCGCGCGTCAGCGTTGAGAAAGCTTCGCAATATTGCTCAAGTGTCATTTATGAAGCCGTGAGTGCGGGAAGAGAAGCCGTGAGAGCGTGAGGGCGTGAGAGCGGGAGAGGGAAGAAAAGCCGTGAGGGCGGGAGGGCGGGAGGGAGTGAGAGGGAAAAAAGCCGTGAGGGCGGGGGAGGGTGACGAGTAGCGCGCTATTTCCGTTGCCTCCAGTAACCCGGACGCCGCCGTTGATGAGCGATTGCGATAATGACAACGAAGTCAGGATCGCGCCGATAGACTACCGAATACGGAAAGCGAGCGACCAGCACGCGTCGGCGCATCGGCCCTGTCGGTGAGCCGGCGTCAGGGAACTCGCGAATCAGATAGATTGTGCGTTCGACTTCGGCGGCGAAGGATTTGCCGAGACCAGGCATTCGGGATTCGTAGAAAAGCGAGGCGTCTTCAAGCTCTGCCTCCGCTTCAGGATGAAACGAGTAAGAAATCAACCGAGTCGACGGCGCAAGCGCGCAAACACCTCGTCGCCAGGAATGAGCTGAACTTCCCCGCGCTCGATTTGGCCGACCCGACGTTCAATTTCGAGTCGCCATGATTCCTCAACATCTGAATCTGGCGGGCCATCAAGTGATTCAAGCAGAGAAAGCGCGAGTTCCGCCCGTTCAGATTCGGACAGATGAGACGCCTTCTTTTTCATTTCCGCGAGCATATTTCCCATATGGCACCTCTGCTACCTGTTTATTTGCCCGGTGCGGACTTCCTTGAGATAGCCGCGGCCCGATATGGCCGCGCGACTACGCTTTGCGCGGCGCATGGCGGTCAATAACGCCGATGCCGCGCGCATAGCCGCAGCACGAGTTTTTGCCGGCGCCGCCCGCAAGACGTAAACGCCAGGTGCCACGCTAATCCTGAGATTTCTTTCGGGAGCATTCATGATCGACCCCTGTTTGCCTGAATATTATAGCGGGGAAAGATGAATAAAAGCCGTGAGGGCGGGAGGGCGTGAGAGCGTGAGGGGGAAGAAAAGCCGGGAGAGCGGGAGAGCGTGAGGGGGCCTTGCCGAGAGGCGCCGGGTGAGAGACATGCTTCGCCGAGAGGCGCCGGGCGAGAGGCGAGAGGCGGGATTCGTGAGGGCGAATGGCGTGATTTCTCAGTTCGGCTGTATGCCGGATTCCTTCACGACCCTCTCCCATTTCACGACTTCGGTCCTGATCAGGTTGCCGAAATCGTCAGGCGAGCCGCCGATGATTTCGGCACCCATGGTGGTGAGCGTTCCCTTCACGTCGGGCAGATTGAGGATCCTGACGATCTCAGTGTTGAGTTTGTCGATAATCGGTTTCGGCGTGTTGGCGGGGGCGACGAACCCATACCAGTTGTTGCCGGAAAATCCCGGCAACCCCGATTCGGCAATCGTCGGAATGTTGGGCGCCGCGGATGCGCGGGTAGCTGTCGTGACACCCAGCGCTTTGAGTCTGCCCGCTTGTACATATGGCATGGTGGAAACCATGGTTTCGAATGCCATATAAGTCTGGCCGCCGATCAGGTCCTGGATGGCGAGCGTGGTGCCGCGGTAGTGCACGATCAGGATGTCGAGCTTGGCCATGGATTTGAACAGCTCCGCGGCCATGTGGCCCGCGGTACCAGAGCCGCCAGTGCCGGCGCTCATCAACCCGGGCCGCGCTTTGGCCGCGGCGATGAGCGCTTTGACCGAATTAATTCCCATCGCCGGATGCACGACCAGCAGGTTCGTCACCGTCACCGCTTGGGTGATGGGCGCGAACGCTTTCGCCGGATCGTACGGGATATTTTTGAAGAGGCTGACATTGATCGCCAACGGGCCCACGGTGCCGAACAGCAGCGTGTAGCCGTCAGCGGGCGACTTTGCCACCGAATCGGTGCCGATGTTGCCGCCGGCCCCCGGACGGTTGTCGATGATCACCGTTTGCCCCAGCCTTTCAGTGAGCTTCTGGCCGACGATACGCGCGATGATGTCAGCGCCGCCGCCGGGCGGGAAAGGCACGACGAGCCGCACCTGTTTCGCGGGGTAATCCTGCGCGGCCGCGAGCCCGCACGCGAGCATGCAAACGCCGGCTGCCGAAAGCAAACGCAAATGCTTGTTCATAATTTTCCTTTTTTCAAAATCCGTTGCGCGCGATTTCAAGAATTTGCGCGGGCTTGAGCCCGTCCAGCCCGAGCGCGGGCAGGCCGTGGCCGCCGACGCGGAAATTCTGCTGCCAGGTTGCCGAGGTGAGCGTGAGCACGGCGTCGGTCACGGGCATGGCGATGCCGGCAGCCTGACCGAGGTCATAAAAGAACAGCAGCGCATAGGGAACATCTTCGGTAACGAACCGGTGATCGGCGGTCTGCGGCCCGAGCGGGCCTTTCAGCCGGCGTTGGACGTCTACATATATCTCGGCGAGCGTGTTGCCTTGGGCGGAATGCGCTTCGCGGAAATACTGCGCGACGGGAACTTCCGGCGCGCCGAACGCGCGCGCCACCGCCAGCCGCTCGGCGTCGAGCGCTTCCTGCATGACGCACACCGTGGGCGTCATCTGCTCGAAGAACATATAGGTGTCGCCGCGGTCGGCGCGGCTCAGCGCACCCAGCACAGTCGGCACGTGATAAATGGGGTTGTGGTTGTTGAGGGAAACCGCCAGCACATTCTCTTCAGCGCGAAACCGGTCTCCATACAATGCAGCGAGGCGCGCTAACGATTTATCGCAGCGTGCTATCGGGATGGAGGCTGCTTCGATGAGCGGCTTGATCCGCAGCAATTGTACCGACGCTTCGCCGTTGCGCCGCGCCGTAAACAGGCTCGTCGACAAATCGATGATGGTCGGCTTCACCGCGCGCGCGCCGACGAGGCGCGAGAGAATCAGCGAACTCATGCCTGTAACCGGGTGGACAATGACATCCTGCTCATTGACGAGGTGGGGTGCCGCGGCTTCCATCAGCACGCGATGCGCGAATGCAGGCGCCGCGATGATCACCACACCGGCGCCTTCGATGGCGCTGGCCGCTGTTTCGGCAACGGTGACTTTCCACTTGCCTTCAAGCTCGCCGGTAGTGCTGATTGCCCCGACGCTGGATAGCGGCGACAACTCGCCGGGTAGCGCGGACCAGATATGGACCTGGTGGCCCTTGCTCGAGAGATATGACGCATTGGCGAAGGCCACGCTACCGCCGCCCAGAACCGCGATTTTCATCTGGAATCTGCTCCGTTAAAAGACAACGACTGCCATCATTGTAAAGCCTCATCTCCGCGCCGTGTGACGGCAGCCTTGCCACGTGTAACACGTTGGCTGATACAACTGCCGGGGTGCGAGCGACCGGGAGAGCGGGAGGGGGCTTTGCCGAGAGGCGCCGGGCGAGAGGCGAGAGGCGAGAGGCGAGAGGCGAGAGGCGAGAGGCGAGAGGCGCCGGGCGAGAGGCGAGAGGCGCCGGGCGAGAGGCGAGAGGCGAGAGGCGAGAGGCGCCGGGCGAGAGGCGAGAGGCGGAAGAGAGGCCGTGAGGGCGGGAGAGCGGGAGGGCGTGAAGGGGTGAAGTCGTGAAATTTGGAGTTGCGGCTTTGTAGTAGTCCGGGCACAGTCTAATCATGGCCACGCGTTACGACATTCACGGGGTGGCGGCGCATACGATCTATCAAGGATTGAACAGTGCGAGCCGATGTGTCGTCCGGAAATGTGTTTGCATGCGCCGCTCGGCGCCCCTGCCCGCTCCACGCTGCGCGAGTCCGAGTCCGGGGCGTAGGCGAATTCGAGCCGGGCTCGAATGAAGAGGTGCTCAAAAATCACGCGGGCATCAAGTCAAAGCCAGAAATGGATCTCGCTGAAGCGAGAGCGCTTGCGCGAACGGTGGACTCGCTGGTCAGGACGCTCGATGACAGGCATCGCTTCACGGCGGCTGACGTTTGCGAGTTCCACGGTTTGTGGCTGGGCGATTTATACGATTGGGCCGGTCAGTATCGTCAGGTTAATGTCAGCAAGGACGGCTTCCCGTTTGCCGCTGCCGCACGGATTCCGAATTTGATGCGTGAATACGATAGAGAATTGCTAAATCGTTTTACTCCGTGCAATTTCAAAGAGCGCAAAGAAATAATTCAGGCTCTTGCGCAGACGCATGCCGAACTGGTGTTGATTCATCCGTTTCGGGATGGCAACGGCCGGATAGCGCGAGTTTTGTCCACACTCATGGCGTTGCAGGGAGGGTTGCCATTGCTTGACTTCAGCGTGGTTGCCGAAGAAAGAAAGGCAGATTACTTCGCGGCGGTGCAGGTGGGGCTGGACCGAAACTACGGCCCCATGGAAAAAGTGTTTGCGGAGGTTATCGCGAAGACTCTTGCGGCTTCTTAGGTCTCGCGTGTTCCGCGGGCTTGCCCAGACTCTGGGCCACCGATTCGATCGACGCGCCGGTCTCGATCGCGGTCGAGCTGGAGACGTTCGCAACCAGCGCCTGCCGGTATTTCTCCGGTATATGCAGATGCTGATTTGTCTCGATTAATGGCTTTTTCGACATAGTGTGATTATAGCAGTTTGCTACTGCTCACCGCGGAAACGCCCAACGGATAGAACCCAATTTTATGGCCGCCCGAAATTTCGGCGTGACACACGATGATGAATCAACATTCCCTGATTTCAATTTGAGCAATGAACCCCGTACCAGGGCAATCCTGCTGGCGAACCCGCGTCATCCTGATTCTGCTGTGTGTTGGATGGGTCTCCGTTGCACACGCGCAGGCGAAGCTCGCCGTGTTTGCAGAAGCTGGTGGCTGCAAGCTGCCGGGTGCCGAAGGCGGGAAGAAAATCCGTGAGAGCGCGAGGGCGTGAAGAGGAGCCGTGAGAGCGGGAGGGGGCCTTGCCGAGAGGCGCCGGGCGAGAGGCGAGAGGCGGAAATCGGGAGGGCGTGAGGGGGGAAACCGGCTATCGCTTCTTTCCGACAGCACGTGCCGCGGCGGCCGCGCGGCGGAGAAGGTTCGGGTGGAGTATTCCAAGTTTGGGAATCTGGCCATATGGCGCATGCGGCGGTACGCCGAACCAGATGTCGTTGTAGTCCAGTTCGAACGTCGTGCCGAGATCGAACTTGGTGGGATAACTGAGGCCTGATTCCGCGAATGCATCCACCAGCGCGGGCAGGATCGCAAACTCGCCGGCGTAGAGCTGATCTGTTTTTTGACTGGTCCCGTAAGCAACGCGCACAACGGGATGGCCCAACGTTTCGCCTACAGCCAATACCAGCGCCGGGCGGGATTTGGGGCCCGGAACCGGAATGCCTTTGCGCGGGAACCGGCACCACACGATGTCGCCTGGTTGCGGCGGAGCGAACCAGCGTCCCATTGAGAGTGCCTAACCTAATGAAACGCGTGATGCGCTGTCACGATTTTGGCTCAGGGCTAGAAGAGAGTCCTGCGGCTTAGTCACTCTAAGCAAGGGGCTTTCGACAACGCGGCGCCGTGACTCGTTAGCCGCAGGCCCGTTTGCGGGAACGGTGACGTGGCTCCCGTGATCGCGATGCGCCGCACGGCTCCCGTCTCCGCCCCAAAGGCAAGACCCTTTCGCCGAGATCCGGGAGCTACAGGCCAAAACTCGTGCCAGCCTGGAGGGTTGCAGCCAGAATCGGCGATGTCAGCGTTGCTCGTCTTGGCAATAGAATGACTATTGCCTTCACCGGGCGCCTTGCCCTCACCAATTCTGGCAGCAACGCACACGTGTTTCATTAGGTTAGGCACTCTTAAACAGGCTGTCTTTGACTTTCATGCGGCCGGACGGCTGCAGCCGCTCGACGGCCTTCTTCTGCGCTGCGGTTAGCGGTCCATTGTCCGGTTCATACTGTGGCAGGGCCTGGCGCGCAAACGTTGCGAGCGCGACGTGGATGACCTGCGTTTCACTCAACCCCAGCGTCTGCGCGAGGCGCGTCGTGGTTGCGCGCGATACTCCGTAATCCGAGTCGGTGTCGCGATACCGCAGCAGAATGCTCGGCGCCGCGGATTTTTTGCGCTTCGTTTCGGTTTGCTTTGATGGCATGGATCGCTCCGGCTCGGTCATGTTGATATCAAAAGTATATCACGTGGTTGCAGTGGGCATGACGAGCAACCGTGAGGGCGTGAAGAGAAGCCGTGAGAGCGTGAGGGCGTGAAGAGAAGCCGTGAGTGCGGGAGAGCGGGAGAGGGATTCGGAAAGGCGCAGGCCGCTCAGTCAAACCACTTCACCACTTCAAAGCGTTTGTTGCCTTTGAGGCGATAGATGCCGAAATCGCGCGTATCCACCGTGAGGATGGCGCGGCAGGACGTTTTGTCGGCAAGCCAGACGATGGCCGCGTCGGCAAAATCGGGGTCGAGATCGGAGTAGCGGCCGATAATCGCGCCGATATCGGCATAGGCGGGCGAAGGCACGTCGGCCAAAGTTGCACCACCCTTGGCGATCCAGTCGAGCAGCCGCATTTTGCCGGCGGCGGACAGAAAAAAACATGATTCGAACACGACCGGGCCCGGCACGAGGATTTCGCCTTTATATCCCGCGAGGAAAGTCTTCGCGGCCTGATGCCGGGGATCGCGGCGGATGCCGAGCGCGACCAGAAAGCCGCTGTCGGCCAGCACAGTTCTCATCAGCGATTTTTGCGGAAACGCTCGCGTAGCAGCCGTTTGATATTGCCGGACACGTCCGAGCCATCGCCCTTGTCGCAGCCGATAAACGGATGATCGACGCGGGACTGGTCGGGCGTCTCCGGCTTGAGCAGGTCCTGGAGCGCGCGCTTGACGGCCTCGCTTCGTGTGACGCGATAAGTCGTGCAATATTCGGCGAGTTGCTGTTCGAGTTTGTCAGGCAGGCGAACCGTCAGGGTCATGACTGGCTCCGTGTAATACAATGATTAAATAATTGTAATACAAAAGCGCAGCGTGGCGCAATTGAAGAAAATCCGTGAGGGCGTGAGGGGCCTTGCCGAGAGGCGCCGGGCGAGAGGCGAGAGGCGAGAGGCGGGATTCGGGACGGCGTGAGGCTACGCAGGGAAAGCCGCTATCTTTGTTCAGGAGTCCCAGGGGTTGATTATTTTGACGCTGGTAGCGACGTAGTCGGCAACATTGCGGGTCGCGAGTGCTGCCCCTGCGGAATGCGCGATGGCCGCGATCTGCGCATCAAACTGGGAAATCGGCCGCCCGCTCTGGCGGCGCTCCGCTGCTATGCGCGCATAAGCGTGAGCAGCGTCGCTGCCAAAGGGAAGAACGCGCCCCCCGAGGTCTTGCTCGAACAGCGCTTTGGTTGCGGCTTCGAGCGCGTTGCGCCGCCGGCCCGCAGGCAGCAGCATGATGCCGTGAAGAATTTCGGCTTGCGTGATGCTTGTCGTATAGATACTCGTCGCCGGCTGGGCGGACATCCACCGCACGACGGTTGCGGCAGGCGCCGGCCGCATCAATTCCGAAAGCACGTTGGTGTCGAGAATGATCACTTGCCGGGTTTGGGCGGCGCGCGCATGGGCTCGCGTACGGGGGGGCTCAGCTCGACGCCGCCGAGCGGCTGAAAGCGCCGCCGGATCGCCTCGGCAAGATTGCCCGGGGCCGCCGCCTCGTCGGCGAGAGCCGCGCGCAAGATGTAGCGAGCCTCGTCTTCCATCGAGCGCTTGCGGTGCGCCGCCCGTACACGCAGGCGCGCTTTGGTTTGTTCATCCAGTTTGCGGATCGTGATACTGGCCACGGGGTTGCCTCGGTGCTATCAATGATTGCATTGTACTCAATGCAGTCAGGCCTTTCAAGCGCGGGCAGGATTCCTGCATTTGCCGCCGCGGCACGCTCTGCGTTTAACGGTAGGTTGGCACAGATGGTAGAGTGCGCAGCAATTACCGGATAAAGCACAACCATGACAAAACTCAAACGACGTCAATTCATTCACGGCCTGGCCGCCGGCGCGGCCGGCGGAATGATGGGCTGGGTGCAGAGGGCGTTGGCGGCGGAGGCGAAGTCGCTGCCGCAGGGCATCGTCGAAGTGAAGGGCGAGGTGACGGTGAACGGCAAGCCGGCCGCGAAGGGTGTGATTGTTGCGCCAGGGGATGTCGTCGAAACCGGCAAAGACGCGCGCGTGGTTTTTGTGATCGGCGATAACGCGTTTTTGCAGCGGCAGAGCAGCCGCGTTGAATTCGGTGTGTCAATCGAATCATTCCTGCGCGTAGTGGCTGGAGGCCTGCTCGCCGTCTTCGGCAAGGGCGCCCGCATGTTGTCGACGCCGGTGGCC
>JAIOOZ010000310.1 GCA_021414185.1 Betaproteobacteria bacterium | reverse complement strand
GATCATGGGCAATCCGAAGACGCCGGCGCAATATAAAAACCTTGACGCGCTCGGCAAAATCGACCTGCTGCTGGTGACCCACGCGCACGGCGATCACCTGGGCGACGCGGTTGCGCTCGCCAAGAAGCACAACGTGCCGATCTGGGCGCCTGCCGGGCTGAACCAGCAGCTGCTGACGCTGGGCGAATTGCCGGCCGCACTGGTGCCGCGCATGAACAAGGGCGGCACCATTACGCCGTTCCCGGGCGTGAGAATCACGCAGACCCACGCCGAGCACAGCTCCGAAATACTGTGGACTAATCCGGCGACGCAAAAGCAGGAAACCCATTTTGGCGGGGAGCCGGTCGGTTTCATTATCGAGCTCGAGAACGGATTCAAGATCTACCACATGGGCGACACCGGCCTGTTTGGCGACATGAAGATGATCGGCGAGTACTACAGTCCCGACCTCATCATGATCCCAATCGGCGGGCATTTCGTGATGAACCCGAAGGACGCAGCCAAAGCGACCAAGGAATACTTGCAGCCGAAGTATGCGATTCCTATGCACTACGGGACGAACCCGTTTCTGGTCGGCACGCCGCAGGAGTACATGGATGCAATGGGCAGCTCGCCGGTCAAGGTGTTCCCGATCAAAGAGGGCGACAAGCTACGGTTTTGATTTTTCTGGCAGCCATTCCGGCCTGCGCGGGAATGGCTGTTGTTGCGTGATTTGATAGAAGGTGAAGCGGGAATGGATTGCAAGATGATGTGGATAAGAAAAATTTTAGCTGTTGGTTCTGTTCTGGTATTCGCCGCCTTCTTCAATGTGGCGCACGCCGCCGACGACAACCTGAAAACCGGCGGTCCTTACGTGCCGACACCGCAATCGGTGGTCGATTCCATGTTGCGCATTGCCGGCGTCGGCGAGAGCGATTACGTCATCGATCTCGGCTCGGGCGACGGCGTCATCGTGCTCACCGCCGCGCGGCAGTTCAAGGCGAGCGGCATGGGCGTGGATATCGATCCGGACCTCGTCAAGCTCTCGAACGCGAGCGCGCAGAAATTCGGCGTAGCGTCGCGTGTCCGCTTTGTGCGGGAGGATGTGTTCAAGACCGACATCAGCAAGGCGACTGTGCTCACGCTTTACCTGCTGCCCGGCATGATGATGAATCTGCGCGTCAAGCTCTTCAATGAGTTGAAGCCCGGTACGCGCGTGGTGTCGCACGATTACCATTTCGGCGACTGGACAGCTGACGACTCCATGGGTTTCGATGTGCCGGAGAAAGAAAGCATAACCGGCGTGCCGCGCGCAACCGTCCATTTGTGGTACGTGCCGGCGCGGATAGCCGGCACCTGGGACGTCAAGGTCGCGGGCGG
>JAIOOZ010000154.1 GCA_021414185.1 Betaproteobacteria bacterium | reverse complement strand
ATCGCGCAACCGACGATCACGTCGTCGATGGTCTTCGTGTCTATGCCCGGGCATTGCGCGATCACCGCCTTCAGCACGTGCGCCAGCAGGTCGTCAGGCCGCGTATTCCTGAACATGCCGCGCGGCGCCTTGCCGACCGGCGTGCGGGTGGCGGCGACGATGTAGGCTTCCTGTACTTGTTTGCTCATGGCTTTTCTCCGAAAAGCAGGATTGAGGAGCGAGGATTGAGGATTGAGTTGCACGCACAGCGTGCTGACTACCCCTCGATCCTCAATCCTCGCTCCTCAATCCTAGTTCCTCAAGGGCTTTCCCGTTTTCAGCATCTGCTCGATGCGCGCCTGCGTTTTCTCGGTCGCCAGCAGTTCCATGAAGTTCTTGCGCTCGAGATCGAGGAACCATTGCTCGTCGACCAGGCTGCCGGCTTCGACGTCGCCGCCGCACATGACATCGGCGATTTTGCCGGCGATCAGATAGTCATGGTCGGAAATGAACTTGCCTGCGTGCATATTGGCGATATAGGCCTTGATGGTCGCGGCCGCCGAGCGGCCGAGCACCGGGATGTCGCGCGGCTTCAATGGCGGCCGATAGCCGGCCTCGGCCAGCATGCGCGCCTCTGCCTTGGCGATGGCAAGCAACTCGAAACGGTGCATGACCACGCGGTCGGAAGGACGCAGATAACCGATTTCGCGCGCGTGCTCGGCACTGCGCCCGACCTGAGCCATTGCCACCGCTTCGAAATACCGGCGCAAAAACGGGAATGCGTCGCCGCCTTTGGCTTCCTGTGCAGCGCGCAGCGCGAATTCCTTGCAGCCGCCGCCAGCCGGCAGCAACCCGACGCCGACCTCGACCAGCCCGATATAGCTTTCGAGCGTCGCCACCGCGCGGTCGCAATGCATGACGAACTCGCAACCGCCGCCGAACGCAAAGCCGTCTACCGCGGCGACCGTCGGCACCATCGAATACTTCAACTGCTGGGATGTGAACTGGAACTGCTCAACCAGATGCTCAACTTCGGCGAGCTTGCCCGCCATCAGCTGGTCGGCGACGTTCAGCGTGCGCGCAGCCTTCAACACCGCGGACTCGGCGGCACGTTTGAATTTCTTGAACAGCGCACCGGCGGCCGACGGCTTGGACCGCTCGCCGCCGCCCGCAGGCGTCTTTTTCAGATTGGCGCCGACCGAAAACGGCGGCTCGGTCTGCCAGACGACGAGTGCAGCGTAATTGCGCTCGGCTTCGTCTATCGCCTGCAGCACGCCGTCGAGCACGTCGTCGCCGATAGCATGCATGCGGCTTTTAAAGCTGACAATCGCGATGTCGTCGCCGGTATGCCAGCAGCGCACTGCGTCAGTTTCAAATATGGTCTGGCCGTATTGCACCGACTCGCCGAGCAGGCGGTCCGGGAACAACTGGCGTTTGTATACAGGCAGCGTCGAGCGCGCCACATTGGACTGCGTGACGGGCGAATAGGAACCCTGTGGCGTATGCACGCCGACGCGCTGCGGCTCGGTGACCCATGCCGGCAGCGGCGCCGCCGTCATCGTTTTACCGGCCTTGATGTCGTCGGCCACCCACTGCGCCACCTCGCGCCAGCCCGCCGCCTGCCAGATCTCGAACGGCCCCTGGTTCCAGCCGAAGCCCCAGCGGATCGCCAGATCGAGATCGCGCGCGTTGTTCGCGATGGTGGCGAGATGCACAGCGCAATAATGGAAGGAATCGCGGAATATCGACCACAGGAACTGCGCCTGCGGATGCGTCGACGCATGCAGCTGGGCGAATTTTTCCGCCGGATTCTTGTTCTTCAGGATTTCGATGATGGCATCGTCGGCCTTGGCGCCCGACACGCGGTAACCGCCGGATGCGACGTCCAGCACCTGGATGTCCTTACCGACTTTCTGGTACACGCCGCGCTTGGTCTTTTGACCGAGTGCTCCGGCGTCGATCAATTTCTTCAGCCAATCGGGCGTTGCGTAATATTTATGCCACGGATCGTCCGGCAGCGTGTCTGCCATGGTTTTGACGACGTGCGCGAAAGTATCGAGGCCGACCACGTCGGCAGTGCGGAACGTGGCGCTCTTCGGGCGGCCGATCAACGGGCCGGTCAGCGCATCGACGACGTCGAAACCGAGGCCAAACTGCTGCGCGTGATGGATGGTCGCCAGCATCGAAAAAACACCGACGCGGTTGGCGATGAAATTCGGCGTATCTTTCGCGCGGATGACGCCCTTGCCGAGAGTCGTGACGAGAAATTTTTCGAGGTCGTCCATCAGCGACGCGTCGGTGCGGTCGCATGCGATCAGTTCGACCAGGTGCATGTAGCGCGGCGGATTGAAAAAATGCACGCCGCAAAAACGATGGCGCAGGTTTTCCGGGAACGCCTGCGCCAATGTGTTGATCGAAAGCCCCGACGTATTGCTCGCGAAAATCGCGTGCTCGCCGAGGTAAGGTGCGACTTTGCGGTAGAGATCGGACTTCCAGTCCATGCGCTCGGAAATCGCCTCGATCACGACGTCGCATTCGCGCAGCAGTTCGAGGTGCTGGTCGTAATTCGCGGGGCGGATCAGCGCGGCTTTGCGCGCGACCGCGAGCGGACTCGGTTCGAGCTTCCTGAGGTTCTCGACCGCTTTCAGTACATTGCCGTTGGGGTCGCCCTCTTTCGCCGGCAATTCGAACAGCAGCGCTTCGACATTGGCGTTGACGAGATGTGCCGCGATTTGCGCGCCCATGACGCCGGCGCCGAGCACGGCGGCCTTGCGCACGATAAATGGTTGGCTCGCGGGCATGGTGTGGGTCCCTCCGGAAGGAAGTCGATTTTAGCACGCCACCGGCACAGCCAAATAAAAAAGCCGGGCGGCCAGGCCCGGCTTTTTTTACCGCTGCACGCCGGTCAGAACGACTGCGTGTATTGCAGGCTGATGATATCGGCGCTGCTGTTGTTGAATTCGCCGATCAGGCGTCCCGCCACGCCGGTGACCGCATTGTTCACGGTGGCTTTCTTGATGAACTCGTGCGCGTAACCGAAATCGAGCGCGGCCGATTTGGTTATCCGGTATTGCACACCCGCGGCCGCCCAGATGCGGTTCTGGTCGGGTATGCGCGAAGTCCGGTCGACGTCGTTGGTCGGCGATTCGTCATACGCCGTGCCGAGCCTGAACTTCCAGCTGTCGTTCATCTTGTAGTTGGCGCCGATCGAGTAGCGCATGGTATCGCGCCAGTTGAACGTCAGCGTCGACACCGTCGCCCCGGGCACCAGCGAGGTGTGCACGAAAGCAATGCTCTTCACGCGGCTCCAGCGCGTCCAGGTGATGTCCCACATCAGGTCCCAGCGTGGCGAGATGGCGGCAAGCGCGCTGACGGACGCGGATTCCGGCTCTGTGATTCCGGCCGTGAGGTTGCTGTTCAGGCCCGGCGCGCCGGAAAAATTGACCCTGCCGGTCGCTTGAAAATTGATTGCCGAGCGATACGAAACCCCGATCCGGCTTTCCGGCGTGACCTGGAACAATGCACCCAGGTTGTAACCGGTGCCGTCGTCACTCGCCTTGATGTCGGCGGTACCCGCGGCGCTGGCGCTGTTGAAATTGAGTTCGAGGCGCTGGTAGTTCGCGCCGCCGCCGACCGAAATCATGTCGTTGATCCGGTACGCAACACCGAG
>JAIOOZ010000153.1 GCA_021414185.1 Betaproteobacteria bacterium | reverse complement strand
GCGACGATGTCGGTGCCGACTATGGTGTTGGCGCCCGCGCGATTATCGACGATGACGCGCTGGCCGAGTCCTTCGCCCATTTTTTCGGCGATCAGCCGCGCCAGCACATCGTTGCCGCCGCCCGGTGGGTACGGAGAAATCAGGCGGATCGGCCGGTTAGGGAAAGGTTGAGCATGCGTCAAGCCCGACATTGCGACTGCTAGTGCGAGGCCGATTGCGCAACTTAAACGTGCATAGATCATGGAATCAGCGCCTGTTGATGGCGACGGGGATGCGCCGCCGGCCGAACTGGCCGTGAAAAGTTTCGAATGCGCCGGCGATCGCTGTGCCGCAATGCGGGCAGCCGCCGTCCGGCGTTACATCACACTTGGAGATTTCGTACCAGTCGCGCACGATCAACGGCGCGCGGCATCCCGGACAGTAAGTCGTGCCGCCTTCGGCATCGTGCACGTTGCCGGTATAGACGTAATGCAAACCGGCATCCAGCGCTATTCGGCGCGAGCGCTGCAGCGTTGCAGGCGGCGTCGGCGGTAGATCGTTCATCTTGTGATCGGGATGGAAAGCGGTGAAATGCAGCGGCACGTCGGGCCCGAGTTCGCGCATGATCCACGCGCACATGGCGGTGATTTCTTCGGCGGAATCATTCTTGCCCGGGATCAGCAGCGTAGTGATTTCGAACCAGACCGCGGTTTCGTGCTTGAGGTAGACCAGCGTGTCGAGCACCGGCTGCAGATGTGCGCCGCACAGCCTGAAATAAAACTCATCAGTAAACGCTTTGAGGTCGACATTCGCGGCGTCCATTTTTGCGTAAAAGGCGCGTCGCGGCACGTCGTGTATATAGCCGGCGGTAACGGCGACGGTCTTCACGCCGCGTTCGTGGCAGGCATCGGCGACGTCCATTGCGTATTCGGCAAAAATGACCGGATCGTTATAGGTGAAAGCTATGCTGCGGCAGCCGTTCTTCACTGCGGCTTCTGCAATCGCGGCAGGGGACGCCTCGTCGGCGAGGCGGTCCATGTCTTTCGATTTGCTGATGTCCCAGTTCTGACAGAACTTGCACGCGAGGTTGCAGCCCGCGGTGCCGAAGGACAACACGCTGGAGCCGGGATAGAAATGGCTGAGCGGTTTCTTTTCGATCGGGTCGATGCAAAAGCCGGACGAGCGGCCGTAGGTCGTGAGCATCATCCAGTCGCCGACTCTTTGGCGCACGAAGCACGCGCCGCGCTGGTCTTCGTGCAGCCGGCAGTCGCGCGGGCACAGGTCGCATTGCATGCGGCCGTCGTCGAGCATATGCCACCAGCGCCCGGCGTAACTCATGATTGAGTAAAATCCAAAGACTGAGCCACAGAGGACACAGAGTTCACAGAGGTAAAAGCGGCAGAATAATTATGTGGAGTTTCATTTTGATTTTCTCTGTGTTATCTGTGAACTCTGTGGCTATCTGTTTTTGATGTTTTCGTTTCAGTCTGCGGCGGACTCGCGCCACTTCGTTACCGTGTAGCGCGAGAGTTTGACTGCCGGGTCCCAGAAGTCGGGCGGCAGGCCGGCCTTGTGTTTCAGATGGCCCATGAAGGTGCGCGGATCGCGGAAATCTTCCCACACCTGCGGCAGGAACGTGCTGCGGTGATAGCCATACTGGAAAATCACACCGTCGGTGCCGGGACGCAATTGCGCCAGCGCATCCGCTTCGTCGCGATAGCTCATCGCCGCGACTGCCGATAACACCGACACTTCAACGTGTATGGCATCGAATTCGGCCGGCGTGAGCGGTTTGAAGCGCGGATCGCGGAATGCCGCCGAGACGGCGTTGGCTTTGACGTCGGCGCCCAATGCGCGGTGCGCTTCCAGCGTGCCGATGCAGCCGCGCAGGTCGCCTTTTTTGGTCAGGGTGACGAAAGATGCGCCTTGGTCTGCGAGCCAGTGCGCATCTGCGTGCGCTGCGCCG
>JAIOOZ010000096.1 GCA_021414185.1 Betaproteobacteria bacterium | reverse complement strand
TGCCGGCGTTGCCGGTTGCACATTGCTGACCGGCATGGTCTCGGCAGGCGCCGAGACTTGCGGCGCGTCGATGCCCGCGCCCGTCGGTTTTGCCGGTTCGTCGCCTTCGGCGCGCGGCTTGGTTTTCAGCTCGGGAATGTCTTCCTCGTCTTTTTCCGGCGGCGGATTGCCGTCGTAAACGAGGTTGCGGCGGCGCTGCAGATAGGCGTCACGCTGGAACTCGTAGGGATCGAGTGCCGCTTCGTCGAGGATTTTGGTCGAATCGAGCAGGTTGGCACGCAGGTTGATGATGTACAGCCCCCATACCGAGTTGCGCGTGCGCATGTGATTGCGCCAGATCAGGCGGATCGGGTCGAGTTTGAAGTCGACTGCCGAACCGACACCGTCGCGAAACGAACTCGGGCCGAAAAACGGAATTTGCAGGTAAGGGCCGGAATTGATGCCCCAGCGGCCGAGCGTCTGGCCGAAATCTTCCTTGTGCTTTTCAAGCCCGACTTCAGTCGCCACGTCGATAAAGCCGGCGAGGCCCACCGTCGTATTGACCACGATGCGTCCGACGTCGGAAACCGCGTCGCCGACCTTGCCCTGCAGCAGGTTGTTGAGCGCGGTCAGCACGTCGTACAGGTTGTTGTAGAAGTTCGTGATGCCGGTGCGCACGAACTGCGGCAGTACCGTTTTGTAAACCGTTGCGACCGGCTTCAGGACGACCTTGTCGAGCCCGTCGTTCAGCTGGTAGACGGCGCGGTTCAGCGGCTCGAGCGGATCGCGCGGGTTCTTGGTGCTCGCGCAACCTCCCAGCAGCGCCAGCGACAACAGCACCAGCACGCAGGAACTACGGAGCCGGGCGGTAAACAAAGTCATGAGCATGATTCCAGTATTTGGTCTGGTTACGGCGTTTTTTTCATTATAACAATGATTTCAGGCAAAACCAAAGGCATAAAACGGCCCGGTTTTCGGGCGCTGCCGGACGCCCGCGCTCCGCTGTGGGGCGGGTGTCGGGAGGTGCGTTTTTGCGGCCCGCGATGTTCACATGGACGGGCATCGAGCAGGCCAGCGCCAATGTCGGTCAGCTGGCCGTTGCCGGTGCTTTTTTGCGCGGTTTCGATTTCCTGGCCTTGGGTTTCGCGACGGGCGCCGGCGGCGCGGCCTGCGCGGGTGCGGTTTCTGTTGCGGCGGGCGGCGGCACCGCTACCGGGCGCGCCGCAGCGGCTTTCTGACGGACTTCGTCCAGCGTCGCCTGGGTCGCGGTCTGTAAAGGCCCGCCGAGGCTTACCGCTTTTTCCGCCGCCGCCACGGCGTCGCTGAATTTGCCGCGTTCGGCGAGCACGTTGGCGAGGTTGTTGAATGCGGCGGCCGCTTCCGGGTTGTCCACGGTTGCCTGCTTGAACGCGGTTTCGGCCGTATCGAGATCGTGCAGCGCGTAAGCCGTATTGCCGCGGCCCATCTGGCCGGCGAGGCTGCCCGGCCAGCGTTTGAGCATCGCGGTGTACGCGATCAAGGCGTTTTTCAGGTTCCCGCTTCTCTCGAGGGCAACGACGGCCGCGGCATAACGCGTTTCAGTGGCCGTCACGGGCACGCGGTCGGGCGGCACGGCGATCATTGCCCAGTAATCTTCTTCCCGCCAGATTTTTTCGAACACCGGCAGCGGCGTCGGCAGGCGCGGTCTTTTGCCGGAGCGCCTGATTACTTCCAGGCGGTCAAGGTCGTAACCGACGACGACCGAGTAATGCCATATTGGATACCATTTGAAGGGACCAAAATTTTCCAGCACGATTGCCGGCGAGCCGGCCGCGAGTTCGCGTAACAGGTCAGCAACCTTGGGGGCGAGTTCGTAGGCAATGAGGCCATTGCGGCGCGCGGCTGCGATCATTTCCACCTGCAGGCTACCTTTGCGTCCCGGCAGATAGACCTGGTCGACCAGCTGTTCGGGCGTCACAGCGACACCCGCGGCGTTCAGCGCCATGGCCAGCGCCGATGGGCCGCAGTAATAGTCATCCTGCGGGTAAAACGGAACCTCTGTCAGTTCGACGCGCGGCGGCAGGTCGGCCGGCCGCTGCTCTTTCAGCGCGTAGGTTTGCGGCGCAATGAGCGCGCAGCCCGGCAGCAGCGCGCTCAAAAAAATAAAGCCCGCGGTGACGCGGGCTTTAAAGCTGTGCATATTGAGACTTGGTCGGTTATTTCCAGAAGTACCAGATGATGCCGGCAATGATCAGAACGCCTGCCGCCCACCACCACCCGCTCGAACCGGCGCCGGCCGGCAGGCTGTCGATTTTGCCCGCGATGCGGTTGATTTCATCCTGGGTCATCGCGTTCACGCGGTCGCCGGCGGTCGCTGCGGTGAGGCCCAGCGCTTCAAACTGTTTCTGCACATCCGTGCGGCTGACGAAATCGCGCACTTTGTCGCGATTGGCTTCATTGGTCGCGCTGGCGAGGACCTGATCGGTGGCGATCATTCCGGCCTGGGCCGAATAGGGCAGCCACACCATGCTCAGGATCAATAATTGGCATATCAGTCTGTAGAATGATTTCATCTTTAGGCTCCAGTAGGTTAGGAAGGTATCTCGCGTTCGCAAGCGCCGGCAATGCGTCATCGTAGCGCCCAGACTCCCTTATATATCCAGGCAAACATCAACGTCAAGGGCTGTCTTGGCGGTGGCTGTGGATATGTCAAAGGCGGGCGCCGGCGCAGCGTCCTGAATGCCGGCGGCGCACGGAATAAAAAGCGGAACTCCGCAATGAAATGCCTGCCGGGGTCCGGGTTGCGCGCAAGTCCGCCGTCATATTTTCTGTCGGCGGGCGCCCAGCAAAAAGCCCGCCGAAAGGCGGGCTTTTTACGCGTGCAGCATGCGCGGTTTACGGCATCATTTCCAGTAGATGTAAACCAGGACTGCTATTGCGATAACGGCCGCGACAACCCACGCGGTGCCGGTGCCGCTGGCGCCGGCCGGTGCGGAGTCGATCTTGCCGGCGATGCGCTGCACTTCTTCGTCGGTCAGGGCGGCGACGCGGTCCTGGGCGTTCGCCGTCGTGAGGCCCAGCGTTTCCATCTGTTTTTGCACGTCGGCGCGCGCGACAAAGTCGGCAATCTTGGCGCGGTTGGCCTGGGCCGCCGCGCTGGCGACGACCTGGTCGGTGGCTATCATTCCGGCCTGCGCCGAGAACGGCAAAAAGATCATGCTTGCGATCAGCAGCTGACTTATCAGTTTGGATAAAAATTTCATTGGAACCCCCTAATAAATAATGAATAAGATTGCGTAAGCGCATTGGCTCCCCGACGCTCATATCCCTTATATATCCTGCTAAATGCCAGCGTCAAGAATTCCGCGCCTTGGCACCGGTTTAACGTTATTTTTGTTGGATTTTTGCCACTTCGGACGAAGCGGCGCGGCGGCGCGGGCGGGCCTGCCCGGACGCGTCCGGCGCTCAGAGCCGGTGCTATACTTCACGGCTCATTTCGGCGCCATCCGGGCGCATTCATTTCGTAAGGATTTCCCGCCATGCTGACCAAAGTCAAACCCGCGCTGCAGCTGAAAGACATGAGCCTGTTCCGCCAGCAATGCTATATCGACGGTAAATGGGTGGACGCCGACGACAAGAGCACGCTCCCCGTCAACAATCCTGCGAATGGCAGCGAAATCGGCACCATACCGAAAATGGGCGCGACGGAAACCAAGCGCGCCATCGAAGCGGCCAACGCCGCCTGGCCGGCATGGCGCGCCAAGACCGCCAAAGAGCGCGCCACGGTGTTGCGCAAGTGGTTCGACCTCATGATGGCGAACCAGGACGATCTCGCGGTGTTGATGACGACCGAGCAGGGCAAGCCGCTGGCCGAGTCGAAAGGCGAAATCGCCTACGGCGCGTCGTTCATCGAATGGTTTGCGGAGGAAGGCAAGCGCATTTACGGCGATGTCATTCCGCAGCACCAGGCCGACAAGCGCATCGTCGTCATCAAGCAGCCGATAGGCGTGTGCGCGGCGGTGACGCCGTGGAATTTCCCCAACGCGATGATCACGCGCAAGGCCGGCCCCGCTCTGGCGGCCGGCTGTACCATGGTGATCAAGCCCGCGACCTACACCCCGTATTCGGCGCTCGCCCTGTGCGAACTCGCGGAACGCGCGGGCATCCCCAAGGGTGTGATCAACGTGATCACCGGTTCGTCGGGGCCGATCGGCAATGAGCTGACCACTAATCCTATCGTGCGCAAGTTTACGTTCACCGGCTCGACCGAAGTCGGCAAGCTGCTGATGGCGCAGTGTGCGGGCACCGTCAAGAAAGTGTCGCTCGAGTTGGGCGGCAACGCGCCCTTCATCGTGTTCGACGATGCCGATATCGACGCGGCAGTCGAAGGCGCGATGCTGTCCAAGTTCCGCAATACCGGCCAGACCTGCGTGTGCGCCAACCGCCTGTTCGTGCAGGAAGGCGTGTATGAAAAATTCGCCAAGAAGCTGGGCGAGAAAGTCGCGGCGATGAAAGTCGGCAATGGGCTGGAGGACGGCGTCATGCAGGGCCCGCTGATCGACATGAAAGCCGTCGAAAAAGTCGAAGAGCATATCGCCGATGCGCTCGGCAAGGGCGCGCGCGTCGTTACCGGCGGCAAGCGCCACGCCAAGGGCAGCACGTTCTTCGAGCCGA
Organism: Betaproteobacteria bacterium; assembly: GCA_021414185.1. Taxonomy (GTDB): domain Bacteria; phylum Pseudomonadota; class Gammaproteobacteria; order Burkholderiales; family SG8-41; genus PALSA-1004. The sequence continues at coordinate 534 of JAIOOZ010000096.1, read as the reverse complement.
CCGTGCTCGCCGATGTCAAGACCGACATGAAGATCACGCACGAAGAAACGTTCGGCCCGGTCGCGCCGCTGTTCCGCTTCAAGACCGAGCAGGAGCTGATCAAGCTTGCGAACGACACCGAATACGGGCTGGCGTCGTATTTCTACAGCCGCGACATCGGCCGCATCTGGCGCGTGGCCGAAGCGCTCGAGTACGGCATCGTCGGCATCAACGTCGGCATCATTTCCAACGAAGTCGCGCCGTTCGGCGGCATCAAGGAATCGGGGATAGGGCGCGAGGGCTCCAAATACGGCATCGAAGACTATCTCGAGATCAAGTATCTCTGCATCGGCGGCATTGACAAGTAAGTCAATTTTCCAAAAGGCTGCAATGCCATCGCGCCGCCCGGCGCGATGGCATTTTCATTTATGGCGACAAAACCACCCGCACGTAAACGCGTAACATTCGAGATACTCGGTCTCGACCACGTCGTGCTGCGTGTAACGAACACGGCGCGCCTGAAGCATTTCTATTGCGACGTGCTGGGCTGCAGCG
>JAIOOZ010000152.1 GCA_021414185.1 Betaproteobacteria bacterium | reverse complement strand
TTGCGGCGCTTGTCGTTGTTCGCCCGCGAGCCGAGCGCGCCGACGTAAAACGCCGGCGACTTCAGGGCTTCGGTAAGCGCCGCATCGTCGAGCTTGGGATCGTGCGTCAACGCCACCACCGCGAGGTGCGGATCGGGATTGAGTTGCAGCACGACATCGTCCGGATAGCCGCGTTCCAGTGCAGCGCCCGGCACATTCCATTCATCCGCGTATTCCTCGCGTGGATCGCACACCGTGACCTGGTAGTCAAGCGCCTGCGCCATTTGCGCGAGAAAACGCGAAGTCTGGCCGGCGCCTATGATGAGCAGACGCCAGCGCGGCCCGTGTATGCTCTTCAAAATCTTGCCGTCGAATTCCAGCAGGTCCGACCAGCGGCCCGATTCCAGCCTGACATTGCCGGTTTCCGTGTCGAGAAAGCGCGCCACCAGCTCGTGGCGCTCTATGGTCGTCAGCAGTTCCTTCAATTGCGATTCAGCCTTCACCGGCTCCAGCACGAGTTGCAGCGTGCCGCCGCATGGCAATCCGAAGCGCGCCGCCTGGTCCGCCGTCACGCCATAAGTAACGACTTCCGGCTTGCCGCTCACGGCTTGATGAGCTTTGACGCGCTCGATCAGGTCGTCTTCAACGCAGCCGCCGGATACCGAACCGATCACATGCCCGTCATCGCGGATGACGAGCATGGCACCGACCGGCCGCGGCGCCGAACCCCAAGTGCGGATCACGGTCGCGAGCGTCGCCTTGCGCCCGGCATCGAACCATGCCGCGGCGGTTTTCAGAACTTCGGTGTCTACGCTGTCCAAAATTTGAACCTTTCAGGCCTTTTGCACGCACCGTAAGGACGCGATGAAGCAAATTTGGGGAAGCTCTGACTATGGTCTTTATACAATCAAAGCTTCCACCGAAGTGGGGAATATACAAGGGGGCGTAGCCCACTTGTTCAAACGCATACTAGATTAGTGCACGTTCCGCAGGGGGTCAAGCACCTGCGGCGCGGTTGCGAACGTCACATGCATCGGCTAGCATCGGCACCATCATTCATTTCCTGCGCGCGTTGCCGTTAATTGTGCAATACACGCCGCACTGTAGATAATTGCCCGCCACTACTGCTTCGACCCGATGAATACCCCTTCGTTCCTCAAACGCCTGCTGCGCAGCGTTGCCGCCCCCGTTGACAGCGCGCGTACCGCCGAGCGTAAAGCGCGCGAGGCCATCGCGCTGTGCCACGCGCTGCTCTCGGAACGAGGCGAAGTGTCGGGCGCCGCGCTCGCGCGCGATGCGCTTGCCGCGTACGATGCGCTGCCAGCCAACGCATTTCAGCCGTATATCAATCTGCTCGCCACCGAGTTTTCACCCGACCCGGCACCTATCGCCGCCGCTGCCGCGGCGTATGGTAAAGATGCCACGCCGCACAACCTCGTCGCGTTGCAATACGCCGTCGAGCCGCCGCGCCAGGAATTGTTCCGGCGCCTGAACGTCGCGCCCGGCGCCACCGCGGCGCTGGTCGACTTGCGCCGGCGCCTGCTGCGCGAACTGAAGGCAAATCCCGACTGGGTCGGCGTCGATGCCGACCTCGAACACCTGTTCGGTTCCTGGTTCAACCGTGGCTTTTTACGCCTCGAACGCATCGACTGGCGCACGCCGGCGCTGATACTCGAAAAGCTGATCGAGTACGAGGCCGTGCATGAAATCGCGGGCTGGCCGGATCTGCACCGCAGGCTCGCCGCCGACCGCCGCTGTTTTGCATTCTTTCACCCGGCCCTGCCTGAAGAGCCGCTGATATTCATCGAGGTAGCTCTTACCGAACGCATCAGCACCACCGTCGCCCCGCTGCTCGATCCGGCGTCGCCGGAAGCAGACCCGGCGCGCGCCGACTGCGCGATCTTTTATTCCATCACCAACTGCCAGGACGGTTTGCGCGGCATCTCCTTCGGCAACCTGCTGATCAAGCAGGTCGTGCACGAACTCGGCAACGAATTCCCGCGGCTCGGCACTTTCGCGACGCTGTCGCCAATTCCCGGCTTTCGCTCGTGGCTCACCGACGTTGCGCGCGAACGCCCCGATATTGCGCCGGACGTGGCGCTGCTCAAAGAAGCCGACTGGTTCGCGGATGCCGAACTCGCCGCCCGCCTGCGGCCGCTGCTGATGGGTCTGTGCGCACACTATCTGACCGCCGTGAAAAGAAATAATGAGCCGCTCGACGCGGTCGCGCGCTTTCACCTCGGCAATGGCGCGCGCATGGAAAAGCTGAACTGGCTCGCCGATACGTCCAAACCCGGCATGCAGCGCTCCGCCGGCCTCATGGTCAATTATGTTTACCGCCTCGCCGACGTCGAGAAAAATCACGAGGCTTTCGTGCGCGAGCACGAGATCGCCGCTTCGCACGAACTGAAGAAACTCGCGCGCGATTGCGCGCTGGCCGCCTCCGCCAAAGCCTGAACGCATAAAAAAAGTCCCGCGCTGCTCGCGTTACCGCCACGCGCAAGGTAACATCGCACTCATGGATATCACCGGCGAACAACTCATACCCAAACCGCAGCAGCAGACGTGGGATGCGATCTGCGATCCCGCGGTGCTGCAGGCCTGCATTCCCGGCTGCGAGACGATGGAAAGAATTTCGGATTCCGAATTCAATCTCACCATGTCGGCCAAAGTGGGGCCCGTCAGCGCGAAGTTCAAAAGCAAGATCACGCTGACCGACGTCGACGCGCCCAACGCCTACACGCTGATTTTCGAAGGCCAGGGCGGCGTCGCCGGCTTCGCCAAGGGCGAAGCACGCGTCACCCTAACCCCGGCAGGCGAGCAGACCACTCTCTCTTATGCTGCCAAAGCGACCATCGGCGGCAAACTTGCGCAAGTCGGCTCGCGGCTGGTGGATGGTGTCGCCAAAAAACTGGCCGAGCAATTTTTCACTGCATTCAACGCTCACGTCACGGCGCAGGCGTCCTGATTTCCGCGCGGCGCCGCCCGCCCGTTCAATACACCCTCTGCGCCAGCGATGACGCAGAGGGTTTTTCGTTTTACGATACGCCTTTGATGACGCCAGGGGGGCGCGGTCGTGACGCTGGGTAGATTTCTTCTGATCGCGCTGCTGGTCGGCAGCGGCTACCAGTACTGGAATTCGCACAAGATCCGGGCGCCGGCAGTCGGCGTTACCGCGTCCCTGAACCACGACTGGAACGCTTACGGCTATAACATCACCGCGCTCGAAAAATTCACCTTCGAAGCGCGTGTGCTGGGCACGGAGCACTACTCCATGGATCGCGAAGCAGAATTAGCACCGGTCGATCTCGCGCTGGGCTGGGGCCCGATGGCCAATCCCACGGTCATCGAGCAGGTGAAAATCTCGCAGTCGAACCGCTTCTACCACTGGCACGTTGACCAGTTTCCGATCCCGCGCCGCGACATCGAAGTCAACAGCGCCAACATGCACATGGTGCCGGCGATGGGTGGAAAGAATCACCGGTTCTAACTAAGCGGCCGGATTCCGCCGCCCGACTTCCGCTTTCATTGCCCGACTCTGGCGCGCACGCTAGACTAAGCGCCTCCTTCAATGCACGACCAGATCCGGGGAAACTCATCCTATGCTGAAAATCTGGGGCCGTACCAATTCGATCAACGTGCAAAAAGTGCTGTGGTGCTGCGGCGAACTCAATATCCCGTTCGAGCGCATCGACGCCGGCATGCAGTTTGGCGTCAATAACACGCCGGCGTACAAAACGCTAAACCCGAATGGGTTGGTGCCGATGATAGAAGACGACGGCATGATCCTGTGGGAATCGCAGGCCATCGTGCGTTACCTCGCGCGCAAACACGGGCTGGGGTCGATGTGCCCATCGGATGCCAAGGCCTGCGCAGATGCCGACCGCTGGATGGACTGGAACGCGACCACCGTGTGGCCGAATCTGCGGCCAATTTTCTGGAACCTCGTGCGCACCGAGCCGGCGAAACGCGACATGCCGCTCGTCGAAACTTCGCGCAAGGGACTGGCGGCCAGCCTGGCCATCCTCGATGCCCATATGGCCAATCGCCAATACGTGACCGGCAACGATTTCACCATGGGCGACATTCCGCTCGGCGTGTCCATCCATCGCTGGTTCAACATGGACATCGTGCGCGAAAACCTGCCCAATCTTGGCGCCTATTACAAGCGGTTGCAGGCGCGGCCCGCGTACGCACAGCACGCCGACGTGCCGTTGACCTGAGCCGGCGCGCTGCCTTTCGCAGCTGTCGGGTCCCCGGCAAGCGCCAGCCGGCAGCGCACAAGTGCGCATCGGATTGATCTAAGTCAAGGCCGGGCGGTAGCGCTGTGCGATGCTGCGAGTGACCAGAGGAGGCTCGCCCATGCTGGATCTTGAACGCCATTTCGCAACTGATACGCCTGCAAAGCGCGCGCCATGATACATATGCGCGCGCCGCAGGACGCTGCCGCCGGCCTTTTTCTCGTCGCGATAGCCGCACTCGCGCTGTGGGGCGGCGCCAATCTGTCGGCCGGAACGTGGAGCCAGATGGGTTCGGGAATGCTGCCGCGCGCGCTCGCCGTGCTCACCGGACTGTGCGGCATCGGCATCTTCGCCGGTGCTTTTTTCGTGCCGGGCGGGCAGCTCGAGCGCTGGCAGGTGCGCGGGCCGCTGTTCGTGCTCGGCGCGGCGATCCTGTTCGCGCTGGCGGTGCGCCCGCTCGGACTGGTGGTGGCCGCCCCGGTCGTGATGCTGATCGGCGCGCTCGCGAGCGACGAGGCGCGCTGGCTCGAGATCCTCGTGTTCGCGGCGGCGATGACCGTGCTGTGCCTCGGGCTCTTCAAATACCTGCTGGGGCTGCCGATCCCGGTCGCGCCCTGGTTGATCGGCTACTGACTGCCGCGCATGGGCGAATTCGCATCCCATCTCGCGCTCGGCTTCAGCACCGCGTTGAGCCTGCAGAACCTCTTGATGTGCCTGCTCGGCTGCATGGTCGGCACGCTGGTCGGCGTGCTGCCCGGCGTCGGGCCGATCGCCACCATCGCGATGCTGATGCCGCTCACGTTCAAGCTCGATCCGACCGGCGCGCTCATCATGCTGGCGGGTATCTACTACGGCGCGCAGTACGGCGGCTCGACCACGGCAATACTCGTCAACATTCCGGGCGAAGCGACCGCGGTCGTCACCACGCTCGACGGTCACCAGATGGCGCGCCAGGGCCGCGCTGGCGTCGCGCTCGGCATCGCGGCGATCGGCTCGTTCATCGCCGGCACCATCGCGACGCTGATCATTGCAGCACTCGGCGTGCCGCTGACGAAAATGGCGCTGCTGTTCGGTCCCGCGGAGTATTTCTCGCTGATGGTGCTCGGGCTTGCGTTCGCCACCGCGCTCGCGCGCGGCTCGGTATTCAAGGCGATCGCCATGATCGTGCTTGGCCTGCTGCTGGCCACCGTCGGCACCGATCTCGAGACCGGTGAGGAACGCCTCACGTTCGGCGTGCAGGGCGTCGCCGACGGCATCGACTTCGCGGTGCTGGCGATGGGCCTCTTCGGCTTCGCCGAGGTGCTGCGTAACCTCGAGTCCCCCGAGACCCGCAACGTGGTCTTGGGCAAGATCGGACGTCTGTTGCCGTCGCTCGCCGATTTCAAACAGAGCCTCGCGCCGATCCTGCGCGGCACCGGGCTCGGCGCCGCCCTCGGCATCCTGCCCGGCAACGGCGCGGTGCTCGGGCCGTTCGCCTCCTACGCGCTGGAGAAAAAAATAGCGCGCGATCCCAGCCGCTTCGGCAAGGGCGCGATCGAGGGCGTGGCGGGGCCGGAGTCGGCCAACAACGCCGGCGCGCAGACCGCGTTCATCCCGCTCTTGACTCTCGGCATACCGCCCAATGCGGTGATGGCGCTGATGGTCGGCGCCATGACGATTCACGGCATCATCCCCGGCCCGCAGGTGATCGCGAAGCGGCCCGACCTGTTCTGGGGAATGATCGCCAGCATGTGGATCGGCAACCTGATGCTGCTCATCATCAACCTGCCGCTGATCGGGGTGTGGGTGCGCCTGCTAAAGGTGCCCTACCGGCTGATGTTTCCGGCGATCCTCGTTTTCTGCTGCATCGGCATCTATTCGATCAACAACAACCCCGAGGATGTCATGCTGACCGCGCTGTTCGGCTTCATCGGCTACGCGCTCTTCAAGTTCGGCTTCGAGCCCGCGCCACTGTTGCTGGGCTTCGTGCTGGGGCGGCTCCTCGAGGAGAAACTGCGCCAGGCGCTGGTACTCTCCCACGGCAACTTCATGACGTTCGTCGAACGGCCGATCTCCGCCGTGCTGCTCGCCGTCGCCACGCTCGTGATCGTGGTGGCGATGCTGCCGGCGGTGAGCAAGAAACGCGAAGAGGCGTTCGCCGATTAGGCGCGCCACACATAAATTTCAGTCACGCGAAGGAGTCAATCATGCAACGCACGCTTTTCGCCATCGTTACAGCGGTATCCGCATTGCTCGCAGCCGGCACGGGATACGCCCAGAACTATCCGACGCGGCCGCTCACCATCATCGTGCCGTTCGCCGCGGGCGGCCCGACCGATGTCATCGCGCGCATCGTCGGCGAGAATATGTCGAAGACGCTCGGCCAGCAGATGATCATAGAAAACGTCGCGGGCGCGGGCGGCACCACCGGCACCACGCGCGGCGCGCAGGCCGCGCCCGACGGCTACACCATCATGATGGGCCACATGGGCACGCACGGCGCGGCGCCCGCGCTGTATGCGCAGTTGAAGTACGACCCGGCGCGCGACTTCGAGCCGATCGGGCTCGCCGCCGGCACGCCGATCCTGATCGTCGGCAAGAAAAACTTCCCGGCGGCGACCCTCAAGGAGTTCATCGCCTACCTGCTGGCGAACCCGGGCAAGGTGAACGAGGCGCATGCCGGCATCGGCTCGGTTTCACACAGCACGTGCACGATGCTCAATTACCAGATCGGCGCCAAGCCCACGCGCGTCGCCTACCGCGGCACCGGACCCGCGATGAACGATCTCGTCGGCGGGCAGGTCGATTACATGTGCGACCAGATCGTCAACGTCATCGAGCAAATCAAAGGCGGCCAGATCAAGGCCTACGCGATCGCCACCACGGCACGCTCGCCCGAGTTGCCCGACGTGCCGACCACCAAGGAAGCGGGCCTGCCCGCCTACGAAGTCAGCGCCTGGAACGCGCTGTTCGCACCGAAGGGCACGCCGAAAGACATCATGGCGAAGTTGACCGACGCGCTCGGCAAGGCGCTCGCCGACAACGCCACGCGCAAACGCCTGCTCGATCTCGGCGCGGTACTGCCGGCCAAGCAGGAGCAGACCCCCGCGTATCTCGGCGAGTTTGTAAAGAAGGAAGTCGCGCGCTGGCAGCCGATACTGAAAGGTGCGGGCGAGAGCAAGTAGGGCGCGCAAGCGTAACAGCGGCGCGGCAGTTGAATCTGCTGCCGGCGGCCTGCCCGGTCAGTCGGGGGCGATGCGGCGGCCCGCGCGCCGCATGGTAGGATGGCGCACATCCACCCGCCTGCGCCATGCTGCTGAAAAAACTTCTTGCCGCCTTCAAGCCGTACCCGACGGAGAGCGCCGGCAACGCGTTCGAATATCCGCTCGAGACCGAGGACGCGTTAAACCGCCTGCATGGCGCGGCCCCAATAGATGCGCACCTGCGCACCCTGTTTCGCGACGTCAATATAGGCAGTGAAAATTTCGTCGATCTCTACCAGCGCTGCCTGACGCACAGCGGCACGCCGCTCACGCCGTTCAATGTCTTTCACCGCTTTCAAAGCCGGCGCGACCTTCTGCAGTATTTTTTCGCGACACTCGCGCTGCCGGGCGCACGCGCGGAATGCGGCGCCTACCGCGGGGCGACGGCGCTCCTGCTCGCGCATGCGTGGCGCAGTCGCGACCCGGCGTTCCAAGGCGACGGCCTCTACCTGATCGACAGCTTCGTCGGCACCAGCGCTTCCGGCGAGCACGACCTCATCCCGGTACGCGTTGAAGATGGCACGACCCGCCGTGAAGCGTTTTTCCCGGTCGCCAAAGCCGACATCTCGCCGGAACTGGTGCGCGGTTTTTTCGGCGAGTTCCCGCAGGTCGCCATCTCCCCCGGCTGGATACCGCAGGTGTTTGCGACGCTGCCCGATCGCGATTGGGCGTTCGTGCATCTCGACGTCACGCTGTATGAGCCTACGCTTGCCGCGCTCGAATACTTCTACCCCCGTCTCAACACCGGCGGCGTCATCGTCTGTGACGGCTCGATCTTCTGTCCGGGCGCCAAAAAAGCATGGGACGAATTCTGCGCGAAACGGGCGTTGCCTTTCGTCGTCCTCGGCAACCGCGAATCCATCCTGATCAAGTAACATAGCGCCGATGCTCGGCAGCCTCATAAAGCGCCTGCTCGGTGCGCGCGCATCCGCGGCGCCTGAAGCCACGGCAGTCGATTCGCGCTGGATCGCGGAAACGTTGCGCCTGCAGCAAGAAGGTGCGCAGCAGGATGTCTTTACCCGCTGCCAGGCCGCACTCGCGCGGGAACCCGATCACGTCGAAGTGTTAAGCCTTCTCGCTGCCGCACTCCTCACCCAGGGCCGGGCGCAGGACGGCATACAGCATATGCGCCGCGCGATCGCACTCGCGCCGTCCGCCAAGGCCCACGCCCGCCTCGGCGACGTGCTTGCCGCCACCGGCGATTTCACGGGCGCGATCGCTAGCTATCGCGCGGCCGTCGCCATGCAGCCGGACTTCGCTGATGGCTGGAGCACCCTCGCCGCCCTGCTTAAAGTCATGTCGCGCTACGACGAGGCGGAAGAGTGCTGCCTCGCCGGCCTGCGCATCGATGCCCGCCACGTCGCGCTCAAACACACGCTGGCCGCCGTCATGTTCGAGCAGGCGCGCGTCGAGGAAGCGATTGCAACCATACGTGAGTCGCTTGCGCTGCAACCCGGCGACCCCATCGCGCACAGTGCGCTGTTGCGCATGCTGAGTTACTCGGACAGGCAGGACGCGGCCGAAATTTTCCGCGAACACCAGGCATGGGCTGCACGCCATGCGCGCGCGCTCGAAGACGCAGCGCTCCCACATCATAACGACCGCAACCCCGCGCGGCGGCTGCGCGTAGGCTTCGTTTCGCCGTACATACACAAGCATGCAGTGACGTTTTTTCTCGAATCCGTCATCGAGCATCACGACCGCGCGCAGCTCGAAATATTTCTCTACGCCGACGTCGCGCGTCCCGACGATTATTCGGAACGTCTGAAAACGCATGGCGCGCACTGGCGCGGCACCGTTGACCTCGATCATGCACAGCTCGCGCAACTGGTGCGCGACGACGGCATCGACATCCTGGTCGACTTGAGCGGGCAAACCGCCAACAACCGCCTGCTCGCGTTCGCGCGCAAACCGGCGCCCATCCAGGTCAACTGGCTGGGCTTTCCGAGCACCACCGGCTTGCCCGGCATGGACTACCGCATCACCGATGCTTACTGCGATCCACCGGGCATGACCGAGCATTTGAATTCTGAAAAGTTGGTGCGCCTGCCCGGCATCTACATGGCGTGGCGCCCGCCCGACGGCACACCCGCGGTCGCTCCCCTGCCTGCGCTTGCCAACGGTTACGTCACTTTCGGCACCTTCCATAGCGCGTTCAAAATCACGCCGACGATAGCCGCGCTGTGGGCGCGCATACTGCTGCGCGTGCCGAAGTCGCGGCTGCGGGTGATGGCGGTCAGCGGCGTTGCCGCCGAACGGCATCTGCGCAAACTGTTTGCCGATTGCGGCGTTCCGGCGCAGCAACTGGATATCCTGCCGCGGCTTGCATTCGATGAATATCTCGCATCGTTCCAGCACGTCGACGTCGCGCTCGACACTTTTCCATATCACGGCGCGACCACGACGTGCTTCTCGCTGTGGATGGGACTGCC
>JAIOOZ010000151.1 GCA_021414185.1 Betaproteobacteria bacterium | reverse complement strand
TCCACCATCAAGCTGCATCCGCGCGCCGCCGCGAATCCGCTGGCCGTACGGCTCAAGCGCGAAATCGAGGGCGAGGTTTTGTTCGACGCCTACTCGCGCGGACGCTATTCGACCGACGCGTCGATTTACCAGATCGAGCCGCTCGGCGTGGTAATTCCGAAAACCGAAGCGGACGCCGAGATTGCGTTGCAGATTGCACGCGAAGAAAACGTCGCAGTGCTGCCGCGTGGCGGCGGCACTTCGCAATGCGGCCAGACGGTGGGCGCGGCACTCGTCATCGACGGCAGCCGGCATCTGAATCAGATCCTCGCCTTCGACCGCGCCGCGGCGACCGTATGCGTGCAGCCCGGCGTGGTGCTCGATCAACTGAATGCGTGGCTGAAACCGCACGGCCTGTGGTATCCGGTTGACGTATCAACCAGCGCGCAGGCGACTATCGGCGGCATGGCCGGCAACAACAGCTGCGGCTCGCGCTCGATACGCTACGGCAACATGGTGCACAATGTGCGCGCAATCGACGCGGTGCTTCCCGACGGCGCGGAATTCAATTTCGGCGATGTGCCGGGCGAGCTGGCGAACCTCAATGCGCCGCAGGGGTACTTGGACCTGGTCAAAAAAATCCGCGCCATCGCCGCGCGCGAGGCGGAAGAGATCGAACATCGCTTCCCCAAAGTATTGCGGCGCGTCGGCGGTTACAACCTCGACACGGTCAATGGCGCCGGCCACAACATGGCGCATCTGCTGGTCGGCTCCGAAGGCACGCTCGCCTACTCGAAGCGCCTGCATCTGAATCTGTCGCCGCTGCCCAAACACAAGACGCTAGGCATCTGCCACTTTCCGACGTTTTACAGTGCAATGGAAGCGCCCCAGCACATCGTCAAGTTAAAGCCGGTGGCGGTGGAACTAGTCGATCGCACGATGATAGGTCTCGCGCGCTCGAACCCGGCGTTTCGTTCCATTGTCGATCGCTGCGTGCAAGGCGATCCCGACGCGGTCCTGCTGGTCGAATTCGCGGGCGAGGACAAAGACGAGCAGATTGCAAAGCTGAAACAACTGGTCGAACTGATGGGTGAGTTGGGTTTGCCCGGCGGCGTGGTGGAAATTACCGAGCCTGCATTGCAGCGCGATTTCTGGGAAGTGCGCAAAGCCGGCCTCAACATCATGATGTCGATGAAAGGTGACGGCAAACCGGTGTCGTTCATCGAAGACTGCGCGGTGCCGCTTGAGCATCTCGCAGAGTACACGGACCGGCTCACGCGTGTGTTCGAAAAGCACGGCACCCGCGGCACCTGGTACGCGCATGCGTCGGTTGGCTGCCTGCATGTGCGGCCCATCCTCAACATGCGCGAAGACGGCGCCAATAAAATGCGCGCCATCGCGGAAGAAGCTTCGCAGATGGTACGCGAATACAAAGGCGCGTATTCCGGCGAGCACGGCGACGGCCTGGTGCGCTCGGAGTGGATCGCGCCGATGTTCGGTCCGCGCATTACGCACGCGTTCGAGGAAATCAAGGACATCTTCGATCCCAAGGGCATGATGAACCCGGGCAAGATCGTGCGCCCGTCGAAAATGGACGACCGTTCGCTGTTCCGATTCAAGCCGGGCTATGCGGCGCAGAAATTGGCCACGGTGCTCGACTGGTCCGAATGGGAAGGCGACGCGGAGCATCGCGGGGACGGTTTCGCCAAAGCGGTCGAGATGTGCAACAACAACGGCCATTGCCGCAAATTCGACGCGGGCACCATGTGCCCGTCGTTCCGCGCCACTGGCGAGGAGCAGCATCTCACGCGCGGCCGCGCCAACACGTTGCGGCTGGCATTGTCGGGGCAGCTCCCCGTTAACGCCGGCGAAGATGCGTTCGTTTCGCAGGAAATGTACGACACGATGGATCTCTGCGTGTCGTGCAAGGGCTGCAAGCGCGAATGCCCGACCGGCGTCGACATGGCCAAGATGAAAATCGAATTCCTGCATCATTACCGCAAACGCCATGGCTTGCGGTTCAAAGACCGTCTGATCGCTTATCTGCCGCGCTACGCGCCGTGGGCGGCGCGTTTTGCGTGGCTCGCCAATTTGCGCGATGCGGTGCCGGGGCTGGCGCTGCTGTCGGAAAAACTGCTGGGATTGAGCGCCCGGCGTTCGCTGCCGCAATGGCGCGGTGACACGTTTGCGGCACGCCCGGGCTCGGTAGTCGGCGGCGGCAATATCAATGGCGAAGTCGTGCTGCTTATCGACACGTTCAATAATTATTTCGAGCCCGACAATGCGCGCGCGGCGCTTGCCGTGCTGCGGGCTGCGGGCTACGTCGTGCATTTGCCGCGAGCCATCGACGATGCGCGTCCACTTTGTTGTGGCCGCACCTTCCTGGCTGCCGGCCTCGTTGATGAAGCGAAGGTCGAAGCGCGCCGCATGATTGCGGCGTTAAAGCCGTTTATCGAACGCGGCGTGCCGGTGGTTGGACTTGAGCCGGCGTGCCTCTTGGGCCTGCGCGA
>JAIOOZ010000105.1 GCA_021414185.1 Betaproteobacteria bacterium | reverse complement strand
CGCCCAGTCGCCGCCGTCGCCGCCTTCGCCAGACCCCGCCGCTGCAAATGCGCCGGTCGAGCCCGTGTTGGTAAAGTTGAACGACGGTTTAATGAAATGGGTGGCAATTACAAAATGCATGCCTTTCGGCAGCATGGTCATGCCGGCCGGGTTGTACCAGACCGTGCTCGCGTCTTCGGCCGACGCAGCGCCCCCGGCAAACGCGTTGCCGGTCCCGCTGCCGCTTTGTGTGCCGATCGCCAACCCTGCCCCGACCGCTGTCCCCGCAAATGTCGCCAATGCCGCGGCGACGCAAATTCGCATGATATGGTTGGATTTTTTCACGGCTCCCCTCCCGGATTAGGTGTGATCGCTTCGTCTTGCGCGAAGCAGGTGTATGCCTGCCATGTTACTCATCCCGCCCCCTTTTACAACGGGATTCTGGGCTACTGTTGCACGGATACAACACGCGGGCGGCGCTGCGCGTCGACCGCCACGTAGGTGAGCGTCGCTTCCGTCACTTTGACGGTCTCTTCCTTCTCGGGATTGCGCTGGGCATAGACTTCCACCCCGACAGTTATCGACGTGCGGCCGATTTTTATGACTTCGGCATAGAAACTCACCACGTCGCCCACCATGACCGGCTGCCTGAACACGAAGGAATTGACCGCCACCGTCGCCACCCGCCCGCGCGCCGCCCGGATCGCCGGAATGCTGCCCGCGATGTCGACCTGCGACATCACCCAGCCGCCGAAAATATCGCCGCTGGAATTCGAATCCGCGGGCATGGGAACGACCCTGAGCGTGGGTTCTTTACCGGCAGGGAGAACGGTGGGTTGCTGGTCAGTCATAGTTGCAGCCTCAAAACGCGGAGAGACGAAGAAGCTGGAGAGACGATAGACGGTGTTTTAATGCTTTTACGCCTCTCGTCTCTCGCCTGGCGTCTCTCGGCAAGCACGCCTCTCGTCTCTCGCCTGGCGTCTCTCGGATCAGTGTCCTGTATACATCTGGTCGAGTTCGGCCTGGAATTTTTCCATCACGCGCGAACGGCGCAGTTTCAGCGTCGGCGTCAGCAGGCCGTTTTCCACCGTCCACGGATCGAGCCTGGCAGTGATGCGCCGCACTTGCGCATAACCGGGAAACTCCTTCATCTGCGCGGCAATGCGCGCGAGCAGCAGCTTTTCCACCGCGGGCGTGTGCAGCGCGGCCTCGTCCGTCGCAAAACCGTTTTCCGCGGCGAGTTTTTTCCACTGGTCGTGCTGCAGATTGGTGAACACGCTCAAGTACGGCTTGCCTTCGCCGATCAGCATCACCTGTTCGAACAGGGTATCGCGCGAAATAGCCGCTTCGATATCGACCGGCGGGATTTTTTCGCCGTTCGACATGACGATGATTTCCTTCAGTCGCCCAGTGATGAATACGTGCCCCTGCTCGTCGATGCGCGCCGTGTCGCCGGAATTCAGCCACCCGTCCGCGTCAATCATGGCGCGGGTAGCCTCCTCGTTGTTCCAGTAACCGAGCATGACGTTGGGGCCCCGGATCAGCAGCGCGTTTTTGTCGCCTATTTTCACCTCAACGCCCGGCGCGGCTTTGCCCACGCTCGCCGGCAGGTTGTCATCGTCACTGTTGGCGCATGCCACCGGACTGGTCTCGGTCAGGCCATAGCCCTGGATCACCGGCAGACCGAGCCCGATGAACACGCGGGAAATATCCGGCGATAGCGCGGCGCCGCCGGCAAAAGCCGCTTTCAGCCTGCCGCCGAGCCGCGCCATGATCTTGCTGGCGACCAGCGCGTTGAGCAGCGGCCACAGCAGCAAAAGCGGCGTCCAGCCGGCGCGCCCCTGCTGGTGCTCGAAACGCGCCCAGCCCACGTCGACCGCCAGTTTGAAGAGTTTCTTCTTCAGCGGCGGACCATCGTCCAGCTTGGACTTGATGGCGGTATATATGCGCTCGTAAATGCGCGGCACGGAAATCAGCTTCGTCGGATGTATGTTCTGCAAGTCTTCACCCAGTTGCTGCACCGAGCGCGCGTAGACTGTGGTCGCGCCGCACATGATCGTCAGGTAATAACCGCAGGTGCGCTCGAACGTGTGCGACAGCGGCAGGAAAGACAGCAGCACGTCGCTGGCATCGACGTGCACCACCTTCAGACAGGCCTCGGAATTGGTCAGGATATTGCGGTGGCACAGCATGACGCCCTTGGGCCGGCCGGTGGTGCCAGAGGTATAAACAATGGTGGCGAGCGCCGACGGGTCGCGCGGAACGTGGCGCGTGGCACCGCCGTCTTCGGGCAGCCATTGCTCGACCGATTTCAGCCGCGGCTCGTCGGTCGCCGCCGGCTGCGCTTCGACGGTGAGGATGCGCACCAGCCCGCCCAGTTGATCGCGCACGGTCGCGAACGCCTTCCATTGCTCGTTGGTGCCCAGCAGCAGCGCCTTGCAGCTGGCGTCGTTGAGTATGTAGGCGACGTTGTCGCAGCGGTCCTGGGTATAAAGCGGTACGACGATGAGCCCCAGCCCCAACGCCGCCTGATCGAATATCACCCACTCAGGCGAGTTGCGCAGCATGACCGCCACGCGGTCGCCGGTTTTCAGGCCGTCGCGCTCGAGTGCCGCCTGCCAGCGCGCGACCTGGCGGTCGATCTGACCCCAGGTGTATTCGCGCCAGTTGGCGTGCTGCGGGTTGTAGTCGCGATACGCGATAGCGTCAGGCGTGCGTTTGACGCGCGCGCCAAACAGGCCGTCGAGTGTTACCGCTTCAGCTGACGAAATGACGTGGCTGAACTCTGCTGTCATGACTGGCTCCTCGGTTGCGCGGTGGTTTTTTTAGTCCAGGAACAAGTCAGGATACAGACGGGCCCCCGGCGTTACCGCATATTGTGATAAATCGGCAACACCCTCCTCGTGCAATACTGCCTCATCGATATAGAAATTGCCAGTGTGCGCGCGGCTGTCGCGGTTGAAAATCGCATACGCCGCATCGGCCATGATGGCGGGTTTGCGGCTCGCCCGCATGATCTCGGGCGGAAAATTCATCTCAATCGCCGCCGTCGCGATCGTGGTCCGCGGCCACAGGGAATTGACCGCGACGCCGCGTTCGGCGAACTCCGCCGACATGCCCAGCGTGCACATGCTCATGCCGTATTTCGACATGGTGTAAGCGGTGTGATTTTTGAACCACTTGGCGTCGAGATTCAGCGGCGGCGACAAGGTCAGGATGTGCGGGTTCTGCGCCTTCACCAGATGCGGGATGCACGCCTGCGACGCGGCATACGTGCCGCGCACGTTGACGCCGAACATGAGGTCGAAGCGCTTCATCGGCGTTTGCAGCGTGCCCGTCAGTGAAATGGCGCTCGCGTTGTTGACGAGCACGTCGATGCCGCCGAATTTGGCGACCGCGGCCTCGACCGCCGCTTGCAGAGAATTTTCATCGCGGACGTCGAGCTGCAGCGCCAGCGCGTGGCCGCCCGCCGCTTCCACCTCAGCAGCGACGCTCTGTATCGTGCCCGCCAGCTTCGCGTGCGCTTCGACGGTTTTCGCCGTCACCACGATGTTGGCGCCATCGCGCGCGCAGCGCAGCGCTATCTCGCGGCCGATGCCGCGGCTGGCGCCGGTGATGAAGATGGTTTTGTCGCGTAAGTCACCCATTTACGTGTCCCGCGTAATATGAATCAGCTCTGTTCTGCAATTCGGAGAGACGCCGGGCGAGAGACGAGAGGCGAAGAAGCCCGTCTATCGACTATCCTGCGACTTCGTCTCTCCAGACTCTAAAACCCGTCTCTCGTCTCTCGCCCGGCGCCTCTCGGCAAAGTAACGTCTATCTCCCGGCGCCTCTCGGCAAAGCACTTCCCTCTCGCCTCACTCCCCGCGAAAGCGGGGCTTGCGCTTTTCGACAAAAGCCGTGACGCCTTCGGCGAGGTCCTGAGTTGCAGCGCAGCGCGCGAATGCATGCGCTTCTGCTTCGAGTTGCGCCGTCAGCGGGCGCTCGAAGGTGCGATTGACCAGCGCCTTGGTCTCGCCGTATGCAACGGTCGGCCCGGCGACGAGACGGCGCGCGATCTTGTCGGTTGCCGCCGCGAGTTCGGCGGCCGGCACCACCCAGTTGACGAGGCCGAGATTGAGCGCCGTGTCGGCGTCGAACGTGTCCGACAACATCATCAGCTCGAGCGCCTTGCGCGTTCCGACGATGCGCGGCAGGAAGT
>JAIOOZ010000104.1 GCA_021414185.1 Betaproteobacteria bacterium | reverse complement strand
GCATGCGACTGATGGCATGCCGGGAACAGCTTCACAGACGCCCGTGGAAATTCCCAGTGCTTGCCCAAACCTTCGCACACGCTCGCCGGGTCTGCTTCCTTGGTGTTCGCCCCGAGGAAAGTCGCAAAGAGACCGAAGCGCCCCTCGTAAGGCTCGCCCGGACCGATGTATCCCTCACGCGCAAGCGCAGCAGCAGTAATGCCGGACACGGCGGCCCAACCGGGATGCATGCGCTTGGTCCATGCGCCATCCTGCATCGGCTGCAGCGTGCCCGATGCCATGCTGAGCGCAGCGCCTTGCGCGAGCGCGAGTTGCGCAGCGTCCAGTTTCATCAGGCGGCCCGCTGCGATGGTGGCGCCAAACGTGCCGCACACGCTGGTCGCGTGAAATCCGGCGCGGACGAATCCACCTCTGCCGGCCGACGCGAGACGCGCCGCCGTCTCGAGGCCAAGCGCCAGCGCAGTCAGCAGCTCTTCTCCGCTCGCACCGTTGGCGGCCGCCACGGCGAGCACCGTCGGCACGCAGCTCGCGGTGAGATGCACCGATCCCGGCAAATAGGTGTCGTCGTAATCGAGACCGTGGATGAGCAGCCCGTTCAGCATCGCCGCATCGCGCAGCGAGAGCGTTTGCGCCATGCCGATTACGGGGGAATCGCCCGTGCCGAGGTGCTTCAAGGCAGCGAGCGCGCGCTGCGCGAACTCGAACTGCGTGGATGCGAACGCCACGCCTATCGCATCGATCAGCAGGAGCTTGGCGCGCTCCTGCACCGGCGCCGGAATCTGCTGCCACGCCAGATCCGCCGCGAACCGCGCGAGAATCTGCGAAATCGTTTGCTTGCTCACTCTGCATCCCCCGGTTCGTCAAAGGCCGTGCGCCCTCTCCTTCTTAACATTTCCCGGGTACATCGCGCAACTGCGCCGCGGCAAGCTATGCCGCAGCATTCCAAAGGGCTGCTCAAAAACCCGTTCGCCCTGATGCATAGAAGGGCGAAGAGGTACGTGGCGCAAAGCAACGAAGGCCATTCGTGCTTCGATACGTCAGCACGAACGGCCTTACAGGATTCTTTGCGACGGCGTTCTAATTGTCGCGCAGGCGGCTGCGCAATCGCGCGATCGCCTGTGTGTGCAGCTGGCACACGCGCGATTCGCTGACGCCGAGCACGTCGCCGATTTCACGCAGGTTCAGCTCCTGTTCGTAGTAGAGGCCCATGACCTTTTTCTCGCGGTCGGGCAGGTCCTCGATCGCCGCGATCAGCGTGTGGCGCCGGTCGTCGTCGAGCATGGACTGCAACGGATCCGGCCGATCATCCGAATAATAATGATCGATATAGCTCTCATCGCCGTGTCGCTGCAGATCCTCGCTCGACACCAGTTGATAGCCGCGCGCGTCCTGCAGCAATTGCTGATAATCGGCGAGTGCCATGCCGAGCGCGGCGGCGAGTTCCGTCTCCGTCGGCGGCCGGCCATTTTTCTGCTCGAGCCTGCTGATCGTGGTTTCCACCTGGCGCAGGCTCTTGCGCAGGCCGCGCGGCAGCCAGTCGGACTGGCGCAGCCCGTCGAGCATCGCGCCGCGTATGCGCTGCACGGCATAAGTCTCGAACTGCGCGCCGAAGGTGTCCTTGAAGCGCTTCGCCGCATCGAGCAGGCCCATCATGCCCGACTGGATCACGTCGTCGATTTCCACGCTCGGCGGCAGCGACGCCATCATGTAGTAGGCGAGCCTCTTGACGAGCGGCGCGAACTGTACGACGCACTGTTCGATACTGGCGTTGGTCATGGTGTTCTGTGTCATGTCAAGCTCCGGCATTGGCAAAAACAAAGCGGCTGCCTGCCAGCAGCCGATGCATCAAACTGTCGAAACCGTCGCGCCGCTGGCCGCCGCGCGGCCAATCCGCGATCGAGTCGGCGATGCGCTTGAAACCGCGCGCCGACGGTGCCGCCGGACAAGCGTCGACCACCGCCTGGAAACCCCGCGCGGCCTGCGCCAGACTGACGTCCCGCGGTACGCTGCCGAGGTACTCGAGTGGCGTGGCAAGGTAGCCGCGGGCGGCTTGCGTGAGGTTCGCGGCGACCACGCGCGCGTTGCTTTCACAGGCGACGCGGTTGAGCAGCATGTAAAACCGGCGTCCGCCCTGGTGATCGCGCATGCGCTTGATCAGCGCGTACGACGCCGTGATCGCGTCCGCCGCGGCCGACGATACGATGATCGTGTCCTGCACGGCGCGGCTGAAAATTCCCGGCGTGCCGGCGTTGCCGCCTGGCGTGTCGATCAGCGCCATGTCGAAGCGGCCGTCCAGGCGCGCAAAACTCTCGATCAGGCGCTGCTGTTCCGGCGGCGGCAAAGCGCGCCAGGCGCGCGCGGCAATCGCTGCAGGCAATATCGAGATGCCGGACGGGCCTTCGATCAGCGCATTCTCAAGCGTGCACGCGCCGCGCATCACGTGATTGAGGTCAAAGCGCGATCGTACGCCGAGCAGTCCGCTCACGTTCGCGGGACCGTAGTTCTCGTCGATCACGAGTACGCGGCGCCCGCGCGCGGCGAAAGCTGCCGCGACGTTGACCACCACGCTGGTCTTGCCGACGCCCTGGCATCCCGCCGCGACAGTCGTCACGCGCAAGTGCTCGCGCTCAAGCAGACGGCGCAGGCCTTCGGCCTGGTCGCGCTGGAAATCAGCCATGTGCAGCGCCCCGCGCCGCCATCACCAGCGGAAGTTCGTCCGCGCGCAGACTGTGCGCCGCCCCATCCTTGATCGGCTGCAAAGCACGATGCAGAAGGTAGGTCCGGTTGGGTAAATGCAGGTCTTCGGGCACGCGCTGGCCGTTCGTGACGTAGTGCACGGCGAGTCCGTGGCGGATCGCGGCGTCCAGAGCGGTTGCGACGCCTGCGGATTCATCCACCTTGGTGATGATGCAGCCGTGGATGCCGCCCTTGGCATATGCGCCTATGACTTCATCAAGGGTCGCGGCGTTGGCGGTGGCGTTCAGCAGCAGCAGGCGCCTGATCGGCGCGTCGCAGCCAGTGAGCAACGCCGTCTGCTCCGCGAGCAGCTGGTCGCGCTGGCTCATGCCTATGGTATCGATCAGGATGGTCTTCTTGTCGCGCAACTGGGCAAGCGTCACGGCCAGGTCGCGCGTGTCCTTGATTGCGTGCACGGGCACGTTGAGTATCTTGCCGTAAACGCGCAACTGGTCGTGCGCCGCGATGCGGTAACTGTCGGTAGTCAGCAGCGCAAGGCTGGCGCCGCCGCGCCGCACCACGCAGCGCGCGGCGAGCTTGGCGATGGTCGTCGTTTTGCCAACCCCGGTCGGGCCGACCAGCGCATACACGCCGCCCTGTTCGACCAGCGATTCGCGCTCCGCGAGCGGCAGCCGGCGCTCGATTTCGCCGCCTACTGCCTTGCACGCGTCGGGTTCGGCGGCATTTTCCGCGACCACGGCAATCAACTCGCGCGCCAGTGCAGGCGAAAAACCGGCATCGAGCAGGCGCCGCATCATCGCCGCGCGCGCCGGCGCCAGATGGGTGAGGCTGGACCAGGCTACGCCGGACAATTCGCGCTGCATCATCGCCTTCATCGCGCCCAGTTCACGCATCAGGTGCGCGACTACGCCAGATGCATCTCCGCCGTCCGCCGCGACCCGGCTGCGCGGTCTTGGCGTGCCCGCGAGCGCACTGGCCGCGAGCGCGGTGACCTCTATGCCCTGACCGAACGGCCGGTTGGCGACAATCAATGCATCGTCCCCCAGCGCCTGTTTGACTTTCTGCAGCACCTCGCGCGACGTGGCGCCGACGAATTTTTGCGGTGTCATCATTTACTCCCGACTACGGATGTGACTTTGATCGAACGCGCATCCGGAACCTCGGAATGCGCAAGCACCTTCAACAGCGGAATCGCGCGGCGCAGAAATCGCGACAGCAATACCCGCAAAGCCGGCGGCACCAGCAGTACCGCGGGAAAGCCGAACTGTTCCTGCTGGCGCGCTGCGGATTGCGCGCCGCGCAGCAACGTATCGGCGAGCTCGGGCTCGATGACCGGACTGCCGGCAGCCCCCGCCTGCAGGGTCTGCAGCAACAGACGCTCGAGCGCCGGGTCGAGCGCGATCACCTGCAACTCGCTCTTGCCGGGAAAGATCTGCTGCACGACAGCGCGGCCCAGTGCGACCCTTACCAGTGCGGTAAGCTCGCCGGCGTCCTGCGTGCGGCCGGCGTGCGCTGCGACCACTTCGATGATCGTGCGCATGTCGCGGATGTGAACGCCCTCTTCAAGCAGGTTTTGCAGGACCTGCTGCAGCGTCGCCATCGGCAAAAGCTTGGGCACCACGTCCTCGACGAGCTTGGGCGTGTCGCGCGACAGGTGGTCGAGCAGTTGCTGCAGTTCCTGGCGGCCGAGCAGGTCCGCGGCGTGCGTATGTATTAACTGGCTCAAATGGGTGGCGACGACCGTGCCGGCATCAACCACCGTGTAGCCAGCCTGGTGCGCGGCATCGCGCAAGCCGGCGTCAACCCACACCGCGGGCAAACCGAAAGCCGGATCGACCGTCGCCGCGCCCGGCAATTGCGCGGTGACGCGCCCCGGGTTGATCGCGAGCAACATGCCGGCGTGCGACTCATGCTGGCCGATCTCGACGCCCTTCAGCGTTATACGATATCCGTTTGGCCGCAGTTCGAGGTTGTCGCGGATATGTATGGCGGGCGGCAGAAAGCCGATTTCCTGCGCAAACTTGCGCCGGATCGCCTTGATGCGTTTCAGGAGTTCGCCGTCCTGTCCTTTGTCGACCAGCGGTATCAACCGGTACCCGACCTCCAGCCCCAGCGTGTCGACCGGCGTGACGTCGCTCCAGCTAACGTCGTGTGTTTCGGGCGCCGGCACCGGCCCCGGTGCAGACTCGCTTTGCGTTTGCGCAGACCTGCGTTGATGCACGGCATAGGCAATGCCGCCGAATGCGGCCGCGAGCAGCAGGAACGCAATATGCGGCATGCCGGGCACCATGCCCATGATCCCGACTATGCCCCCCGTCAACGCCAGCGCCTGCGGCCTGGCGAGCAATTGAGAAAGCAGCTGCTGGCCCGTGTCCTGGTCGGTGCTTACGCGGCTGACCACCAGGCCCGCGGCGGTCGAAACCAGCAACGCGGGAATCTGCGCAACCAACCCGTCGCCGATGGTGAGCAGCGTATAGACCTTGGCGGCGCTCGCGATGTCCATGTCGTGCTGGACCACGCCGACCACGAGACCGCCGAAGATATTGATGAACAGGATGATGATGCCTGCCACCGCGTCGCCGCGCACGAACTTGCTGGCGCCGTCCATCGAACCGAAGAAATCCGCTTCCTGGGCGATCGCCGCGCGACGTTTGCGCGCGTCCTCTTCGCCGATCAGGCCCGCATTCAAATCCGCGTCGATCGCCATCTGCTTTCCCGGCATCGCGTCAAGCGTGAAACGGGCACCGACTTCCGCGATGCGGCCCGCGCCTTTGGTGATGACGACGAAATTGATGACGACCATGATGACGAACACGACGAGACCGACCGCGTAGTTGTCGCCGACCAGGAAGTGGCCGAACGATTCGATCACCTTGCCGGCGGCGGCGGGACCCGTATGGCCTTCAAGCAGCACCACGCGCGTCGAAGCGATATTGAGCGACAGGCGCAGCAGCGTGGTCACCAGCAGCACCGTCGGAAACACCGCGAAATCGAGCGGCTTGACCGTCGACACGCCCACCAGCAGCACCATGATCGAAAAGGCGATGTTGAAAGTGAAAAGCATGTCAAGCACGAAGGGCGGCAGCGGCAGCACCATCATCGCCAGCAGCATGACGATCAGGGTGGGCCCGGCCATGCCGCGCAGGAGCTCTGCGGCCGACGGCCGCGCGAGATTGATCGCGCCTATCATTGTGTGGCCCCCTGCGGATCAAGTGCGGCCGGCACCGCGATCGGGCCCAGCGGCTGCGGTGTCGCGTCGCCGAACTCGCGGTGGCGCCGCAGTTGAAACACGTAGGCGAGAATTTCCGCGACCGCGGTATACAGCGTTTCGGGTATTTCCTCGCCGATCTCGGCATGAGCGTAGATGGCGCGCGCCAGCGCGGGCGATTCGAGCACCGGCACGTTGTGCTGAACGCCGAGCTCGCGGATTTTGGCGGCCACCAGGTCGGCGCCCTTGGCAACCACGCGCGGCGCGCGCATGGTGCGGTCTTCGTAGGAGAGCGCGACCGCGTAGTGCGTCGGGTTGGTGACGATCACACTCGCCTTCGGCACCTCGGCCATCATGCGCCGGCGCGCCATCTCGCGCTGCTGTTTGCGGATCGCCGCCTTGATCTCCGGATTGCCGTCGGATTCCTTGTGTTCCTGGCGCAGCTCCTGGCGCGACATCTTCAGGTCATCGCCATGCTTCCATAGCTGAAAAGGCACGTCGACCGCCGCAATAATCGCCAGCGCCGCGGCAATCATCAGGAAGCTCATTCCGGCAACGCGCGCAGTCTGCGCAACGCCTTCTGCCAGCGGCAGCATCACGAGCTGCTGCAGCGGCTCCCGGTAGTGCCACATGACGGCCGCGGCAATCACTGCGATAAGCGCCGATTTGGCCAATGCCTTTAACAGCTCCGCTGCGCCACGCCACGACAGCACGCGCCCGAAGCCGGCCACGGGATCGAGGCGCTGCAGATCGAAGCGCAATGCGCCGACGCTGAAATTCCAGCCGCTGAGAAGTTGGGGAGCGGCCGCTGCAACCAGCAACAGGACCGCGAGAAGCGGCGCCATCGACAGCATGCCGGCGAGTGCGAGATCGTGCAGGCGAGCTGTCATCTGTGATGCATCGGACGCGGTGGCGACATCGATTTGAAGCCCGTGCCGCAGCAAATTGCGCAATTGCTCGAACAGCTGTCCGCCCAGCCACCACAGTCCGCCGCCGCCCGCCATCATCATGGCGAAAGTGGTGAGCTCCTGCGAACGCGCAACGTGTCCTTCCTCGCGCGCCTGCTCCAGGCGCCGCGGGGTAGCGGATTCGGTGCGTTCGGAATCGTTGTCGTCAGCCATATGAAGTCGATGAAGTTGACTTCAAGTATCCGCGCTGCCGCCCGATAACGATGCCGCGAGTAAGCGCACATTACCGCCGTTATTCGCCCGATTAAGCGTTGGAATCCGGGTTCGTGACGGGTTCGCTGGCGCGGGGCACCGGCGGCGGCACGCCATACCACTCCCATTCCGTGGCGGCATGCGCCGCGACTTTGTCGATGCGCGCGGTGACTTCATCGGTGGAGCATGCAAGGAGTTCCGCGATCTGGGCAAAATCGTGCGGCAACGCAGGGTTTTCCCAGCCGTGCGCCGAGTGCCGCGCGACCGCGGCGGCCAGCGCGACGTTGCGGACGCGCGGGTTGCGCGTGCGCGTCTCGTCCATCAGCACGTGCAACAGCTCCGGCAGTTGCCATGCCCTGACCAGCTCAAGCTGCAGATCCAGCAGGCGGAACCCGAGCACCGCGCGCTGGGCCTGGTCGCTGCGCAGCGTGTGATCGTTGTGCTGGCGCTCGGCGATTTCCAGCGCGAGCACGGGAGCGAAACACCACAGCATCATTTCCGCGACATCGTACAGCAGCGCCGCGATCATGATTTCTTCCGGGTCCACGTCGTGACGCAGCCGCGCCCATTCATGTGCATAAAGCGCGGCGTGGCGCGCCCGGCTCATGACGGCGAGAACCCCGTTCAACGCGGCGGATTGTCCGGCCAGCCGGGATTCGATCGAAGACTGCTCGCAAAAGTGCGCAAAGAACGGCGACGTTCCCAACATCATCAGCGCGTGCGCGATCGTGGTGATGTCCGCACTGCGGTGACGGCTGCGGTGCTGCTGCAGGAATTGCAGCACCTTTACCGTCATTACGGGATCATGGAGCACCACCTGTGCGATCTGCTGCGGAGTGCCTTCCTCGTCGGCATGCAGTCGCGCGAACTCCGACAGGGTTCGCGCCAGGACCGGCAGCCTGGCTTCCACCAGGGTGTTCACCCAGTGCGCGAGCAGAGTCGAAGTGGCCATGGCCGCTACATCCGCCAGATAAACAGTACCGACCCGATGCCATCTCCCACCGGCAACGTATATGTCGGAGCGACGCCGGGAACTGCAAACGAGTTGCTGACGAGCAGACTGCCGGCTCGCATTTCGCGCCGCGCCTTGCGCCATAGCCGCGCCATCGGCGCCGGGGACAGATAAGCGTAAACGACGTCATAGCCCGCAAGCCCGGTGTCCCAGAAATTCCCGTGCATGACGCTCATTCCCGGCTGTGTGCGCGCGCGCCAGCGGCTGAGCAGAAACGGCAGGGGTGCAGCTTCTATCCCGTGATACTCCCCGTCCGGCCGCGCCTTGGCGAGGTCGACCAGCAACGAGCCGGTGCCACACCCGAGGTCGATAAACCGGAACCCGGCATGCCGCGGCAGCCACGCCGCCAAAGCCGCCACCGCCCGCGCGCTCGACAGGAACAAAGGCACCCGATGGCGCCACGCCGACACGTTTACGGCGTACAACGCGCAGCAGACCGCCAGGTAGCAGGGTGCGGGAAGCTGCCAGCCCAGCAGTGCATGCGCAGTCGGCACAAACAATAAATTGATCGGCAACCACCATACGGGCAGGCCGGCGATGGCACCCAGCAGCGCTGCGCCGCCCCCCTCGAACCAATACCACGACGCGCCCGGCATCAGTCCTGGCGCGCGCGCGGCCAGTGTCGTCAACGCGATGGTGCACGCGACGTGCAGAAATGCCGCGACTGCCCAACTGGGCAACGGCGCGCGCAGTGCGGAACCGTCAGCGCGCAGTTGCATCGAGCACCTCCCGCGAAACCTCTTCACCCTTGCCCACGGCGAGCCCGCCGCTCACCTTGTCGAGCGACTCTTCCGCCTGCTTCGATAGAACGATGATCGCGATTCGCCGGTTGACTGCGTTCAGCGGGTCTTTGCCGTCGAACAGTACCGCCGACGCCATGCCGACGACGCGCTTTATCTTGCCGTCGGCGATGCCTCCCGAGACCAGCACGCGGCGCGATGTGTTGGCACGGTCGGCGGACAACTCCCAATTGCTGTAGCCGCGTTCGCCGGACACGTACGGCTTCGCATCGGTATGTCCGGTCAGGCTCAGGCGGTTTTCGACTTCGTTCAGAGGCTTGCACAATGCAAGCAGGATGTCGCGCGCATACGGCTTGAGCTGGGCGCTGCCGAGATCGAACATCGGGCGGCTTTGCTCGTCGACGATCTGAATCCGCAGGCCTTCGCTCGTAAAGTCGATCAGCAACTGGTTGCGGTACTGGCGCAGCAATGCGCTGGCATCAATCACTTCATCCAGCCGCGCTTTGAGCGCTTTCAGCTTGGCCGCTTCCTGGCGCGCGACTTCGGCCTGCGCCTCGCGCGGGCTGATGCGCCGCTTCTGCTCGCGCACCTCTCCTCGCCGCATCTGCAAATCATCGCTGCGCGTGAGGTCGCGGCCGCCGGCCTGAATCGGGCTTGTGCGGTCCCCGCTGCCGCTGCCGCCGGAGAGCGAAATTCTGAGCGGCGTCTGAAAGTAGTCTGCAATGCCCTGCAGTTCCCCTTTGGTCGTCGAGCCGAGCAGCCACATCAACAGGAAAAACGCCATCATCGCGGTGACGAAATCGGCATACGCGATTTTCCATGCGCCGCCGTGGTGGCCGGCGGCGCCTTTCTTCACGCGCTTGATGACAATGGGACGCTGGGTATCGTCAGCCATGGCGGCTTTACGCGTTCAGGTTCATTTCTTCTGCTTGACGTGCTGTTCGAGTTCGAGAAAAGACGGTCGCTCTGTCGAATACAGTACCTTGCGGCCGAACTCGACCGCGAGTGCCGGCGAATAGCCGTTGAGGCTGGCGAGCAGCGTTACCTTGACGCATTCGAACATCTTGCTGGACTCGTCGAGCTTCTGCTCGAGCAGGCTCGCGAGCGGGCCGACGAATCCGTACGCGAGCAGAATGCCGAGGAACGTACCGACCAGCGCATGCGCGATCAGCAAGCCCAGCTCCGACGGCGGCAGGCCGACCGACGCCATGGTATGCACCACGCCCATGACGGCGGCGACAATGCCGAAAGCCGGCATTGCGTCGCCGAGTTTGGCGATGCTGTGAATGGGGAGCTCGCCTTCGTGATGATGCGTGCCGATTTCATTGTCCATCAGGTTCTCGATTTCGAATGCGTTGAGATTGCCGCCGACCATCAGCCGCAGGTAGTCGGTCATGAACTCGAGCACATGGTGATCGCCGAGAACGCGCGGATAGCGCGTAAACAGCGGACTTTGCGCGGGGTTCTCGATATCGCCCTCGATCGTCATCAACCCTTCTTTGCGGACTTTGGCGAGAATGTCGTACAGCAATGCCATCAGATCCATGTAAACCGCCTTGCTGTACTTGGCCCCCTTCAGGACTGTCGGCAACGCCTTGAGCGTCGCCTTGATGGCCTTGCCCGTATTGCCGACGAAGAATGCGCCTGCGGCAGCGCCGCCGATCATGAGCAGCTCGATCGGCTGGAATAACGCGCTGAGATGGCCTCCCGCCATCGCGAAGCCGCCGAATACCGAGGCAAGGACGATCAGATACCCGACGATTACCAGCACTTACTCTCTCCCGATCATTTGCGCACGCCGGACTTGGGACCCACCGCGCGGAAATTGCACGAACTGCGCGATGCGGTAGCAGATTAGCATTGCAACCCGCGCGGCCAAGGCGCGAATAGGGCACCAAAACCCCCGTTGTTCGGGTTCCTTACGCCGGTTGTCGCGAGCGTGTGCGTCTGGCCAGCCGGCTTGCGCGCGCGGCAGGCGCGGTGGAGAGCGGGGATACTGCTTCCTGCGCCGCCAGTTCGGCTGCCGCCTTACGGGTCTTGCCCGCACGCGACGGCACGTTGCACATGCCGCACACGTAATTTTTCTGCAGGTCCATCGCGTGCATAACGAAGTGGCCGCCGCATTCGGTGCACGGCACGGTAGTCAGCATTTTTGCCTCGCAAAAGCGCACCAGGCTCCACGCCCGCGTCAGGCTCAGCACGCGCTCCAGCCCGTTGATTTCAATGTGCTCGAGATACAGACGGTAGGCCTTGATGATCGCTTCAATGCCGTTGATGCCGGCGTTCTCGCCGAGATATCGGTAGATATCGATGAACAGCGACGAATGGATGTTTGGCTGCCAGCTGATGAACCAATCGGTCGAGAACGGCAGCATGCCCTTTGGCGGAGACTCACCTTTGACTTCCTTGTACAGTTTGAGCAGGCGCTCGCGGCTCAAATTGGTTTCAGTCTCGAGCACCTGCAGACCCTCTTCGAAACGGTTGCTCGGCGCGACCGGCTACGCCAGCCCGGCGGCGGGCTGGCCCGCCATCAGGACGGCGGCGTGCGACTGGCCCATCGGCTTGCTCGCGCCGTGATCGGTCAAAAGGCCAAGCAGCAGGCGATCATCGACGCGGAAGCGGCACAGCAAGGTATTGGAGGCCGCCATTTTCAGGATCTGGCCCGGCGACAACTGCTCGAGAATGTCCGCGACATCCTGGCTGATGCCGAGACGGAATATGCCAATGGGCTTGTCGACGCGAATCATCTGCTGCGCGAGCAACAGGTACGCAAGATTGGTTTCGCGAATTTCGCCCAGCATTTGTTCGTTACTCATCGCAGGCCTCCCTATTAGCGGTAAATTTGGAATGCTACGGAACAAAGTATGCCTATGAACAAATGCACACTTAAGACGACAATTTCCAATAAACGCACTGCGAAATGTGCAGTAATGCCTGTAAGAAAGATTCTTACAAAAGAGGTCTGCGACGCGCCTGGTGCCATCGCAGTACGCGCACGGATTTCCCCAGCTGCGTCCGCAGGGCGCGGCGCAACAATCTTGTTCTTCTTCTGTTATTCGCACTCCATGCACAGACGGGAAAGTCATGCTGTAAACGAATCGCACAGTGGTAGCGGCAGCGGGCGGCGGGTATGCATTTTCAGCACAATCGCGCCGGGCGGATGACGTTGCTGTTTTCTGCGGCTTGCGGCTGTCTGATCGTGCGTATCGTTCCACTCTTGCAAAGTCCGCGCATCGCGCGCCCGCGACAACGCATTGCGGCAGACAAACAAGTCCTGATGGCGGCATGCCGCGAATACTCAGCGCGACGCGCAGAAATCGGCGAACTGGGCAAGTTTTACGCTTGGCTGGCGCTGCGCCAGCAGCGCCGCTTTCATGTACCGGGTACCTTGTTCCGTGATCACCATTACCTGTCCATCGCGTACGCCGCCCACTGTAAGCGCTGACAACCGCGCCGGTCGTTCCACCGCCGTCGCGGTAACGATCCTGGGATTGACTTCATCGGCACGCGCATGCACGGTCCACATCAGTCCGATGAAGAAGGTCACCGCTACGGCTCTTACTCTGACAAATTCCGGGAGTCTGTTTTTCACCATGTTCACCATCATCAATTTGAACCTCCGCCATTGGCTGGCGCCTTGCCCAATGCGTTCTTTTGCCTCCGCCAAACTTAACGGCGGCAGGCGAACTAAACTTGATGGGATCGCTGGCAGGCGGGATGCGGCGACAGGGCAAACGGGACGCTGCGCCCCTGTGCCCCGGCCGGAAAGCTGGTGGATTGCAAGCGGTAAATCGCCGCAAGCGTACAAGCGAGGATCAAAAATTCTTCTATTCTTGCAGCAGGATGCAGGACAGGGTATCCACCGCCGGCACGGGCACGTATTGGACCGCGCCCCGGCACGCCGCTATTTGCAAGGCATGGCGGCGCCATGCGCTCTGCGATTCATTCTGCGTAGCGGGCGCAGACAACAATAGGAGAGTTAAACATTTCCCGCGAATGTGCGTATTTCTCAAGACTCGTCGGCGACGGCCGTAATAGATTCTCCAGCCGGGCGCCCCCTGCGATCAGTATTGTGTCAATGCCGCATGGGTTGCAAAAGAAATTGACGCATTTTCAGCGCGGCGTCATTACCGACGCAATCTCGGCGCCCGTCTCCGCGAGCCGTGCAGCGAGAACCCAGCCCGCGGTGCCTGCACCGGTGCGGGCGTTCCAGTAGATCACGCTGATGAATTCACCGTATTCGGTAAACGCTTCGAGACGGTCGCCGGGAATGACAAAAACATTGTTCAACTGGCAGCGTTTGTCCGGCGCCGTGTGGAAATACGCGCGGCCCGTGCCGACCACGCCGCGGCCCGCCACGTAGCTCGAGATCAGGGTCTGTTGCTGTACGGCTCTTTCAAACACCGACAGACACGCGTCAGTGGATTCAGCGCGCGCGGCCAATGCAAGAAACGCCAGGCAAACCAACAACAGAATTTTGGAGAATCGCATACTCGCAACTCGAATTTTGAAATGGATGTGCGCAGCATGCAGCGGGTTGGCGCCGTTCGATCGCGGAAAAAAACGGCGGAAACGGCGGCATCTTTCACGCCGCGGAGCGATATTGGTGAATTCCGGCGCGGTGTGCGCCGGCCGGCGGTCAGTCGAGCTTGCTGTCGAGGCCGGCTTCAGCCATCTCGGCCGCGCGCAGCAGCGCTTTCGCCTTGTTCTGCGTTTCCTGCCATTCGGCCTGCGGCACCGAATCGGCCACCACGCCGCCGCCGGCCTGCACGTGCAGCATGCCGTCCTTGACCACCGCAGTACGCAGCGCGATTGCCACGTCCATGTCGCCGTTGAAGCCTAGATAGCCGACCGCACCCGAATAAACGCCGCGCTTGACCGGCTCGAGCTCGTCGATGATTTCCATCGCGCGCACCTTGGGCGCGCCGCTGACAGTGCCGGCGGGAAACGTCGCGCGCAGCACGTCGATCGCACTCAAACCGGGCTTCAGTTTCGCTTCGACATTGGACACGATGTGCATCACGTGCGAATAGCGCTCGATGACCATCTGCTCGGTGACGCGCACGCTGCCCGTCTGCGCGACACGGCCGACGTCGTTGCGGCCGAGGTCGACCAGCATGATGTGCTCGGCGCGTTCCTTGGCGTCGGCCAGCAGTTCGGCGGCCAGCGCGGTGTCTTCTTCGGCAGTTTTACCGCGCGGGCGCGTGCCTGCTATCGGCCGCACGGTGACCGCATCACCTTCGAGGCGCACGAGGATTTCGGGTGACGCGCCGACGACGTGAAAATCGCCGAAATCGAAATAGAACATGTACGGCGACGGATTGATGGTGCGCAATGCGCGATACAGCGCAAGCGGCGTCGTTTTGAAACGCTTGGACATGCGCTGCGAAGGCACCACCTGCATGATGTCGCCGTCGAAAATATAGCGCTTTGCGCGGTCGACCGCCGCCAAATACGCAGCTTCGCCGAAGCCGGACACTGCAGGTTCGGATTTCACGGGTACGTCGCCGGGAATGCTGACGGGCGCGCGCAATTTCTTCAGCAATTCAGCGAGCCGTTGCCTGCCCTTCTGATAAGCGTCGCTTTGGCCCGGGTCCGCGTATACGACCAGCGTCAATTTGCCCGACAGGTTGTCGACGATCGCGAGTTCTTCGGACAGCACCAGCAGAATGTCCGGCACGCCCAGCGGATCGGGTTTGTTCGATTTGCCCAAGCGCCGCTCGATATAGCGCACGGTGTCGTAGCCGAAGTAGCCGACGAGACCGCCGCAAAAGCGCGGCAGGCCTTTTTGCGGCGCCGCCTTGAAGCGCGCCTGGTATTCATGGACGAATTGCAGCGGGTCGTCAACCGTAACGCGGCTTTTCAGCTTGCCGCCCTCGAATTCGCTGCATTCGTAACCACGCACTTCGATGCGCGTGTCGGCGGCCAGGCCGATGAACGAATAGCGGCCGAAGCGCTCGCCGCCGACTACCGATTCGAGCAGATAAGTGTGCGGCTGGTTGGCGAGCTTGAGGTAAACCGACAGCGGGGTATCGAGGTCGGCGAAGGTTTCCAGCACCAGCGGAATGCGGTTATAGCCCTCGGCCGCAAGCTGCTTGAATTGTGATTCGGTCATGACTCCACTCCATGGGAATACGCAAAAAAGAAAGAACCGGCGGCAACGCGAAAATTACGCGCGCCAGCGTGCGGAACCGCTGCGCCACGGACGCCAGCGTCCGTTGGAGCAAACGATCGTTCTTTCTGTCTGCGGGTGGATCATGATTTGGTTATGAGTTTCGAAGCCTCGAATAACGTCTCTACTATAGCATCAACGTCCAGCTCTCGCACGTCGTGCCCCTCGTTGTAACCATAGGGCACGCAGAACACCGGGCAGCCCGCGGCGCGCGCCGCTATGGTGTCGTTCAGCGAGTCGCCTATCATCAGCATTTCAGGCGGCGCGATGCCAAGTTGTGCGCAGGCGTGCGTCAGCGGCAGCGGGTCGGGCTTCTTTTTCGGCAGCGTGTCGCCGCACACCACCAGTGAAAAATAATCCGCGAGCTGCATCTGCTTCAAGAGCGGCAGCGTGAAACGCGTGGATTTGTTGGTGACGCAGGCCAATGGGAAGCCCGCTTTCCTGAAAGCATCCAGCCCCTCGCGCACGCCGGGGTAAAACGCCGCGTGCTTGCCGTTGACGCTCTCGTAGCAGTCGTAATAGACCGGCTGCGCGCGCTCGAACAACGCGGCATCCGGCTCGCCTTCCATGGCGCCAACCAGTGCGCGCTGCACGAGGTTGGGTATGCCTTTGCCGACAAAATTGCGCACCAGCGCCTCGGGCAGCGGCGCGCGGCCGATTTTTTCCAGCATCAGGTTGACTGCGATGGCGAGGTCGGCGACGGTGTCGAGCATGGTGCCGTCGAGATCGATCATCACGGCTTTGACCGGCAATGGAAACTTGATTTTAGGCATGGGGGAAATGACGCCGCGGCGCGGCGTTCGTTACAGAATGAAAAGCGGAAAGAGCCTCGCTGGTTGCGCGCGGAAACTTATTTGACCTTGGCGAGTTCTCCGCGCATTTGCGCAATCGTCGCCTTATAGTCCTTGGCGCCAAAAATGGCCGAGCCGGCCACAAAGGTGTCGGCGCCGGCGCGCGCGATCTCGGCGATGTTGTCGGTCTTCACGCCGCCGTCGACTTCGAGCCAGATATCGCGGCCCGATTTGGCGATGCGCTCGCGCACCGCGCGCAGCTTGGCCAGCGCGCCGGGGATGAATTTCTGGCCGCCGAAACCCGGGTTCACCGACATGATGAGGACGAGGTCGAGCTTGTCGAGCACGTGGTCGAGATAATCGAGCGGCGTGGCCGGATTGAACACGAGACCCGCTTTGCAGCCGTGCTCCTTGATCAAGCCGATGGTGCGGTCGATATGCTCGGAGGCTTCCGGATGAAACGAAATGATATTGGCGCCGGCCTGCGCGAAATCGGGAATGATGCGGTCCACCGGCTTGACCATCAGGTGCACGTCGATCGGCGCTGTCGTGTGCGGCCGCAGCGCCGCGCACACCAGCGGCCCGATCGTCAGGTTGGGCACGTAATGGTTGTCCATGACGTCGAAATGAATGATGTCGGCGCCGGCGGCGACCACACTCTTCACTTCGTCGCCGAGGCGCGCGAAATCTGCCGACAATATGCTGGGGGCTATGCGGTACATAGGCGGATTCTACCCGGTATTGTCGTTTTTCCGATAGTTGCGGCATGTCAGCGGTTACAATGGCGGGCATCGAACTTTGCGCCGCGCGCGCCGTCAAAACCTCCATGACTGCAGACAAGAAATACGAAATCACCGTCACCACGCGCACGACTTACGTCCCCGAGCAGTCGGACGCGGGCCAGGACCGCTACGTGTTTGCTTACACCATCACCCTGAAAAACACCGGCAGCATCGCGGCGCAGCTGATCAGCCGCCACTGGATCATCACCGACGCCAACAGCAAGTCGCAGGAAGTGCGCGGGCTCGGCGTCGTCGGCGAGCAGCCGAAACTGCAACCCGACGAGAGTTTTGAATATACGAGCGGCACCGCGATCGCGACACCGGTCGGCACCATGCGCGGTACTTACCAGATGGTCGCCGACGACGGCCTGCAGTTCGATGCCGCCATTCCCGAATTCACGCTGTCCATCCCGCGAGTGCTGCACTGACGCAACTGCATTGCAGCGATGCGGGCGCGGCTCAACTCCCGCCGGAGCCGCCATCGCGCGGCGGTTTCTTCGGCCACGTCCACCAGACGATCAGCAGCAGTACCGCGAGCGCCGTGCCTGCTTCAAGCAACAACCAGAGCATGTCCAACTTTCAGTGTTATATACTGCGGCGCATCGTGCTTCGCCTGCGCCCCATGATACTCCGCTGCATCGCCGTGACCGCACTGGCCTTGCTCGCCGCCTGCGAATCCCTGCTGCCCGGCAAGCCGCCCGCAGCACCCGTCCCGGCGCCAACACCTGCGCCCACCGTGCCCGCGACTACGCCAGAACCTTCAGTTGAAGTTCCGACGCCCAAACCACCCGTCGCTTTCAACCCGTTGCGGGCAACCGGCTGGGACGCTATCAGCGGCTGGCGCGAAGACAATCCGCAACTCGCGTGGAGCGCGTTTCTCACCAGTTGCGGCGCGCTGAAAAACCAGCCCGCGTGGCAATCGGTGTGCAGCGTGGCAACGACTCTCGGCGAACCTTCGCGCGAAACGCTCTATCGCTTTTTTGAAACCAACTTCACGCCGTACCAGGTCGTCAACCCCGACGGCAGCGACAGCGGTCTGGTCACCGGCTACTACGAACCGCTGCTGAACGGCAGCCGCACGAAGAGCGCGCGCTACCGCGTGCCGGTGTACGGCGTGCCCGACGACCTGCTGGTGGTGGACTTCAGCGAGCTTTACCCGGAACTGAAGGGCATGCGACTGCGCGGGCGTGTTGAAGGCAAGCGCGTCGTGCCGTATTTCAACCGCGCCCAAATCGAAAACGGCGCGGCGCCCGTGACGGGCAAGGAACTCGTGTGGGTCGAGGATTCGGTCGAACTCTTCTTCCTGCAGATCCAGGGCTCGGGGCGCGTCAAGCTCGACAACAACGGCACGATCGCGCTCGGTTACGCCGAGCAGAATGGCCACCCGTACCGCTCGATCGGCCGCCTGCTTGTCGACCGCGGCGATCTGCCGCTGGAAAAAGCTTCGATGCAGGGCATCAAGGCATGGGCGAAACAAAACCCCGACAAGCTGCAGGACCTGCTCAACTACAACGCAAGCTACGTGTTCTTCCGCGAAATGCCGCCCAATCTGCCGGGACCGCTGGGCGCGTTGGGCGTGCCGCTCACCGCGCGCCGCAGCATCGCGGTCGATGCGCGCTACGTTCCGCTCGGCGCGCCGGTATTTCTCGCCACCACCATGCCGAACGCGCGCCAGCCGCTCAACCAGCTGATGCTGGCGCAGGACACCGGCGGCGCGATCCGCGGCGCGGTGCGCGCGGATTTTTTCTGGGGTTTCGGCAACGAGGCCACTGCGTTCGCCGGTCGCATGCGTCAAAGCGGCAAAATGTGGGTGCTGCTGCCAAACAGTTATCCGCTGCCAGCCGGAAACTGAGCGCCTAGCGCTGCGCGCCCGCGCTGTCGCCGTACAGATATTTGACCTGCAGGGATATGCGGCTTTTCACCGCGTGTCCCTGTTTTTGCGCCGGCACGAACCGCACGGCGCGAAACGCGGCGATCGCCGCGGTCTCGAAATAGCCCGGGGGCTGTGCCTCGATGACCGACACGTCGTTGACGACGCCGAATTCGTCGATCAACAGCAGCACGTGCACGCGCCCGTCGACTTTCGCACTGGTCGCGGACTCCGGGTAATCGAGCCGGGGCTGCGTCAGTGCCTGCGGCAGCACGTCGAGCTGCTTCATCGAATAATAAGTCGGGTCGCGTATGAACGGCACTTCAATGCCGCCGCTTGGCGCCGCGGCGGGTTCTTTCGCGCGCGGCGGCTCCGTCCTGGTTTCGGTTTTGGCATCCGCCGGTTTTTGCGGGTGGTCTGCGAGCGGCGCAGGCGTAGCCGCCGGATCCGGCAGCAACGCGGCGCTCTCCGGCGCCGGCTCTTGCGCGGCAGGCTCGAGCCGCGCGGTAATCGTCGACACCACCCGCGGCACTCCACCGGTCGGATTTACCGGCAGCCCGACAAGCAGCACGACATGCAGCAGGAAGGATACCGCGCACGCTTTGAGCAGCCGCGCCCACGCCTGCGTTGAAACGGCATCAAACGATACGGCCGGGGCTAATGTGAATGCGGCATCCATCGGAGTCAGCCTTGTGTCGGCGGCCACGCACCCCGCGGCGGCAACCCCTATTTGGCGGCAGCCAGGCGCTGCTCGATCATCTCGACCGGAATTGCGCCGGGCACGCGCTGGCCGTCGACGAAGAACATGGTCGGCGTGCCGCTAATGCCTTTTTGTTTGCCGAACGCAATCGTTTTGTCGATCGATGACGTATCGCAGGTGCCGGCGGCGGTCGGCGCAATGCCGTTGACCAACTGGTCATCCCACGCCTTGATCTTGTCTTTCGAGCACCAGATCGATTTCGCTTTTTCGATCGAATCCGGCCCCAGCACAGGATAGAAGAACACGTAGATCGTCACGTCGTTGATCTTGGTCAGGTCCTGTTCGAATTTCTTGCAGTAGCCGCAATTCGGATCGGCAAAATATGCGAGCTTGCGCGTGCCCTTGCCTTTGACCCGCTTGACGGCGAGGTTGAGCGGCAACTGATCGAACTTGATTGCCGTCAGCTTGCTTTTGCGCTCCTCGGTGAGGCTGACCTTTTTTTCCGTGTCGACCAGGGTCGCGTTGACGAAGAGATGGGCCACTTTTTCGTCGGCATAAATCAGATCGCCATTCGCGAAGATTTCGTAAATGCCGGGCAGCGGCGTTTTGACCACGCTCTCGACTGTGACGTCCGGATATTTTTTCTGAAATGCCGCCTTGACGGCGGCTTCGCTGGCGCCGGCCACCGCGCTGACGCACGCCAGCAGCAGGAAAACAATAATCGCATGGGCTTTTTGCATGATGATCCTTAACAGGGGTTGGTTTCGATCCGGCACGCTATACGACCGCATGCCGTACTAAAAGGTTCTTCAGTTGAGCTTGCCGGTTGGCGAGCCGCAGGCCCAGATTGCGCAGTTTCGCCAGCCGCTGGTCATCGTTGTTGAACAGGCGCTGCAAAGTGTCCGTGGTGAACTGCATGGTCGCAATGTCTTCCCGCCGCGCGCGCTCGTAGCGCCGCAACAGATGATAGTCCCCGCAATCGGCCTGCGCGCCGCGTGCGGCCAGCACCTGCGCCAACTCGCGCGCGTCGCGAAAACCGAGATTCACGCCCTGGCCTGCCAGCGGGTGCACATTATGCGCAGCATCCCCTATGAGGGCAAGGCGCGGCTGTACCAGGCGCCGCACGCGCTGCATGCGCAGCGGAAACGCCGCCGCCGGCGTAATCAAGCTCATGTCGCCAAACTTGTTCTGCGCCGCCGCGGCGACTTGCGCGGCCAGTTCATCGGCCGTCAGCGCGAGCAACTGCGCCGCGTGTTCAATGGCAGTCGACCACACCATCGAGACGCGCGCGCCAGGCAGCGGCAGCAATGCCAGTACGCCATCGCGCAAAAACCATTGCGCCGCGACACCGCGGTGCGGCCGCGCGAGCGCGAAATTGGCAACTACCGCCGTCTGCTGATAAGGACGCGTTTCGACTTCAATCGCAGCCTGACAGCGCACCCAGGAATCCGCGCCGTCGGCGCCGACGATGAGGCGCGCTTGCAAGCGACGTCCGTCAGCGAGCGCCAGTTGCGCGGCATCCGCGGTGAAATTCAACTCCGTGCACGTCACGGGCGCGATGATTTCCACCTGCGGCGCACTCTCCAGCGCCTGTCCCAGCGCGCGCTGCAGTTCACGGTTTTCGACGATCACCGCCAATTCGCGCAAGCCTGCATCGTACGCGCCAAACTTGAGCGCCGAAACGGCGTCGTCGCCAAAAACATGCATGTCTTCGATCCGGCACACACGGTCCGCGTCGAGCGCACTCCACGCACCGCACGTTTGCAGAAATTCGGCACTGCCTGGACTAATCGCGTATACGCGGCTGTCCCAATCGGTGGGATCGACAACGGGCCGCGGCCGTTGCGTGTCGATCACCGCAATGCGCAACCCGGCACCGCGGAGTGCCAGCGCCAGGCTCGCGCCGACCAATCCGGCGCCTACAATAATTACGTCAAAATCCATGCATGGCCATCATAACTACCAGGGAAGGCGCAGTTTAATGGCGCCGCCTGAAGTCCGCAAAGGAGCCCGCCCGGCGGTCATTGCCCGGCGATGAACGGGGTAACGCCGCCGCAAGCGGCCATTCTTGACAAATCGGGGGTCGAAATCTAGACTCCGGCGCCTTGCCTAAGGCGACTTGCGGCGCAACGGCCGATTGACTGGCCTGCCGTAGGCAACGAAAATCCGGTTTTTGGTGATGTAGCTCAGTCGGTTAGAGCGTGGCACTCATAACGCCAAGGTCGGTGGTTCAATTCCACCCATCACCACCAGCATCTGTCTGAAAAGGGCTTGCCGCGCCGCAAGCCCTTTTCCATTTTTGGCGCGTGTGCCGCCAGCCAAATCCGGCGTTTTCGCGCATTCGCTGAACGCGCATTATCATTAGGTATAATCGCCACCCCTGACCGGTGCCACAGGCTCTCGGTTATAATGCAGCCATCTGATTTAAAAGGGTTTCGAATCCACTTTGAAACACGCATTTGAGGCCATGCGCCAGCTTCTGGCACTGTCGCTGACCGTGATACTGCTGACGACCGGCGTCGCGTACGCCCAGTTGCGCACGCTGCCGGCCAACGCCAAACCCGCGAAGGTCGGCGCGCAACGGCTGCCGCTGCCCTACATCAACTTTGGTGGGACCGCGCCGTTCAAACTGGCGCCGGGCGGCGTTATTTACGACGAGAACAACCGCTACATCCTGCACGAAGCTTTGCCGCCGGGAGCGGACGTTGTGTACACCCTCGACATGAATGGCGACATCGCGCGCATCTATATACTGACGCCGCAGGAACAGGCGCAGGTCAAGAAGCCCTAGTGCCGTCCAAGTACTACATCAAGACCTTCGGCTGCCAGATGAACGAGTACGACTCGGGCAAGATGGCCGACGTACTGCACGCGGCGCACGGCATGGTGGCAACCGCGACCCCCGACGACGCTGACGTGATTCTGTTCAATACCTGCTCGGTGCGTGAAAAAGCGCAGGAAAAAGTTTTTCACGACCTGGGCCGCGTCAAACATCTGAAACAACTGCGGCCCGAAATCATTTTCGGCGTCGGCGGCTGTGTCGCCAGCCAGGAGGGTGCCGCCATCGTCAAACGCGCGCCTTACGTTGATCTCGTGTTCGGCCCGCAGACCCCGCCGCGCGGCGCGCCACCGGCAAACCGCAGGTCGACATCTCGTTTCCCGAAATTGAAAAGTTCGATTGCCTGCCGCCGGCGCGCGCAGAAGGCGGCAGCGCGTTTGTTTCGATCATGGAAGGCTGCAGCAAGTACTGCACCTTTTGCGTGGTGCCGTACACGCGAGGCGAAGAAGTATCGCGCCCGCTCGAAGACGTCCTGACCGACGTCGCCGAACTCGCGCAGCAGGGCGTCAGGGAAATCACCCTGCTCGGGCAAAACGTGAATGCTTACAGGTCAGCGGTCAGCGATTCCGACACTGCAATACCGGGGTCCGATAACACGCCGGCCGACCTCGCCCTGCTGCTCGAATATGTTGCCGCCATTCCCGGCATCGAACGGCTGCGCTACACCACTTCGCACCCGCGCGAATTCACGCAGCGCCTGATCGACGTCTACGCGCGGCTGCCGCAACTCGTCGATCACGTGCACCTGCCGGTGCAGTCAGGCTCGGACCGCGTGCTGGCGGCGATGAAGCGCGGCTATAGCGTCCTCGAATACAAATCCATCGTGCGCCGGCTGCGCAAAGCGCGGCCCGGTATTTCGAT
>JAIOOZ010000103.1 GCA_021414185.1 Betaproteobacteria bacterium | reverse complement strand
GCGCAAAACACCACGCTCGAAATCATCACGCTGAAGTTCCGCACGGCGGAGCAGCTCATCCCGGTGCTGAAGCCGCTGCTCGACAAAGCGGGCACGCTGAGCGGCATGCAGAACCAGCTGATCGTGCGCACGACGCCGGCGAATCTTGCCGATCTCAAGGTGGTGCTTGCCACACTGGATGCGCAGCCGCGCCGCTTGCTGATTACCGTGCGCCAGGACGCAGCGTTCGACCGCGACCGCACGCAGGCCGACCTGTCCGGGCGCGTGTCCGGCGGCGGTGCATCGGTGGCGATTCCCGGCAGCGGCGGCGCGCGTGGCGGCACGCTGGAAGTCCAGCGCGGCGACAACGTGCTGCGCGGCCGCATCGACAATACGCGTTCGCTGAGTGCGGACGACAACACCCAGACATTGCAAGTGCTCGAAGGCAGCAGTGCTTTCATCCGTGCCGGCCAGTCGGTGCCCGTGCCGCAGCGCCAGGTCGTACGCACCATCGTCAACGGGCAGGTCGTGGAACGGGTCGGCAATGCGGTCGAATACCGCGATGTGACGAGCGGGTTTTATGTGCTGCCGCGCCTCGCAGGCGACCGCGTCACGCTGGAAATCAATCCGCAGCGCGATACCCTGGCGCGGCCGGAGCAGAATCTGCCGAGCGGCAGCGTCAACGTTCAGCAGGCCTCAACGACCGTATCCGGACGGCTCGGCGAATGGATGGAAATCGGCGGAGTCGCGCAAAGCGCGTCGAACCAGCAGTCGACTATACTCGGCAGCACGCGCGAGACCTCCAGCGACAACCGGCGCATCCTGCTCAAGGTCGATGAAATCCGCTGACGGCAGTCTGCCCTGTCATGTTTGCAGCGTGAGCAGGCTGGCGCTGACTTTGCCAGAGGCGATTTCGATGAAACCGAGCGATATCGGCAGCGAAAAGCGGCGCGGCCCGGCGCTTCCGGGATTGACGAACAGCACGCCGTCGCGTTCTTCGACCAGCGGCTTGTGTGAATGTCCGGAAATCACCGCATGCACGCCGGCGGCGCGCGGGTCGATGTCGAGTGCACTCAAGTCGTGCAGGATATAGATCGAGATACCGCCGATTTCCACCAGTTCCGTTTCGCGCAGCTTGCCCACCCATGCCCCACGATCGTTGTTGCCGCGCACCGCCGTGACCGGCGCTATCTGTGCCAGCTCGGCCAGCACCTCGCCGCCGCAGATGTCTCCTGCGTGCAGGATATGCCCGACACCATGGAGAGCGCGTTTCGCTTCCGGCCGCATCAGGTCATGCGTATCGGAAATGAGGCCGATCCTGATTGGTGTTGAAGCCATAAGCGAATATAGCGCAATAACTGTGAGTATGCCGTTGGCACAAGGGCTGCCGATTAGGAAGCGGCGGCGGCCTTGCTCTATACTCTCGCGCTTTGGTTGCGAGAGGCGGCGCAGATCGCGCGCGCCCTGACCCGGGAACCTGCTTGCAAGACCTCGACGAGATATTTTCAGGTGATGGCGCATTGGCGCGTGCGGTAGACGGTTTTCGCGTGCGCGAAGGGCAACTCGAGATGGCGCGCGCGGTGGCCGCCGCAATCGCGGGGAATTCGGTGCTGGTCGCGGAAGCCGGCACCGGTACCGGCAAGACGTTTGCCTATCTGGTGCCGGCATTGCTGTCCGGCGGCAAAGTCATCATTTCCACCGGTACCAAGACTTTGCAGGATCAATTATTCGACCGCGACATTCGCGTCGTGCGCGAGGCGCTGAAAGTGCCGGTCACCGTTGCGTTGCTCAAAGGGCGTTCCAACTACGTCTGCCACTATTACGTCGAACGCGCTCAGAATGAGGGGCGCTTCCCGACGCGCGACGATGCGCGCTACCTGCCGATCATCGCCAACTTCGCGAAAAACAGCGCCACCGGCGACAAAAGCGATCTGCCGGCGGTGCCCGAGAACGCGGCAATCTGGTCTTATGTAACTTCGACGCGCGAGAACTGCCTGGGCTCCGACTGCGCGCACTATTCCAAATGCTTTGTGATGGAGGCGCGCAAGCAGGCGCTGGCGGCCGACGTCGTGGTCGTCAACCATCATCTGTTTTTCGCTGACGTCGTGTTGCGTGACGAGGGCGTCTCCGAACTGCTGCCGGCATCGAACACCATCATTTTCGACGAAGCCCATCAGTTGCCGGAAACGGCGAGCCTCTTTTTCGGGCAAACGGTGTCGACGTCGCAACTGATTGAACTCGCGCGTGACACGCGCATAGAGGCGGCGGCGTCGGCCAAGGACTTCGCACCATTGCCCGAGGCGACGCAGGCGCTCGACAAGGCGACGCGCGATTTGCGGCTGGTGTTCAGGGAAGACAGCGGGCGCTTTCCGTTCCAGGCGCTGTCGCGTAATCGAGAATTCGAGCCGGCGCTGGCAGTCTTGTGCGAAAAACTCGATGCGCTGGTTGCCATGCTCGAAACGCAGGCCGAGCGCGGCGAGGGGCTGGAGAAATGCTGGCAGCGCGCCCAGTCGCTGGCCACGAGCGTGCGGCGCTGGCGCGATCATGACGATCCGGAATTCGTGCGCTGGCTGGAGCTCTTCAATCACGCGCTGCACCTCAACGCGACGCCATTGTCGATCGCCGAGGTGTTCCAGGCGCAGATCAACGATCATGCGCGGTCGTGGATATTTACTTCAGCGACGCTGTCGGTCGGCGGTGATTTCAGCCATTACAACGCGCAAATGGGGCTGGCCGAAGCGAGCGCGCAGTCGTGGGAAAGTCCCTTCGATTATTCGACGCACGCACTGCTTTATGTGCCCAAGGGCATGCCGGAACCCAACACGCCCGATTACACGCAGGCGGTGGTCGCCGCGGCGCTGCCGGCGATTGAGGCG
>JAIOOZ010000102.1 GCA_021414185.1 Betaproteobacteria bacterium | reverse complement strand
GCCTGGAAATCGAGCATGAAGATCTGCGCTTCGAGCAGGCTGGTGTGCACCCAGCGGCCGACGCCGGTCGTTTCGCGTTCGTAGAGCGCCGTCATCACGCCAAACGCGAGCAGGTTGCCCGCCGTCAGGTCGGCGATGGCGATGCCCACGCGCACCGGACCCTGCCCCGGCAAACCGGTAATCGACATCAGCCCGCCCATGCCTTGCACGATCTGGTCGACACCGGCGCGCTTGCCATAAGGGCCGCTCTGGCCGAAGCCGCTGATGCTGCCGTAGACGATGCGCGGGTTGATCTT
Organism: Betaproteobacteria bacterium; assembly: GCA_021414185.1. Classification (GTDB taxonomy): domain Bacteria; phylum Pseudomonadota; class Gammaproteobacteria; order Burkholderiales; family SG8-41; genus PALSA-1004. The sequence continues at coordinate 1,520 of JAIOOZ010000102.1, read as the reverse complement.
TTTCACGTCGTCGTACGACACCTTCAAACGATGCTTCACTTCGGCGCGCATGTTTTCGATGATGACGTCGGCCTTGGCGACGAGCTTCATGAACGCGGCGAGGCCTTCGGGCGATTTGAGATTCAGGCGCACCATTTTCTTGTTGCGGTGCAGGTTCTGGAAATCGAAACCTTCGCGCTTGCCCGCGACGTCTTCGCCGGTGGTTTCCGGCGGTTCGATGCGGATGATGTTGGCGCCCCAGTCGGCAAGATGCCGCACGCAGGTGGGGCCCGCGCGCGCCAGGGTCAGGTCGAGCACGGTGATTTTGGATAGCGGCAGGGCTTGGGTCGTGCCGGATGACGGTGCGGGCTGGTCCATGTCGGTAATCTCGAGTGGCTGGGTGGGGAAAATACTGCGGAGCGGGTATTTTAACCCGTCTGCGGGCGGCAGTTTTGCCGCAAAACGCCTAAAATACGCCGAGCCGGATTGCCAAGGAGAGAACACATGGAATACCCCGACAGCCAGTACCTCTACTTCACCCAGCCGGGATGAAGTAGCTGCCTCCGAACGAAAGAGTTTCTTTCGAAAAACAAGCTCGACATGGTGGTTATCGACGTCCTCAACGACGCCGGCGGCCGCGAACTGCTGCTGAACAAGTACGGCCTGCGCAAGGTCCCGGTGCTGGCGAAAGGAGACCAATTCGCTTTCGGCCAGATGCTCGACCCGTTTGCGAAGCTCGCCGGCCTGCCCATGCCGGGCGCCGACCGCCTGTCGCCCGAGCAGCTTTATAAGAAATACGAGACGGTCTTTCTCGTCGCGGAAGGGCTGGCGCGTCAGTTTCCTGCCGAGCGCTTCCGCGAGCGGGTGATCCCGCACCGCGAGCGCCTGATCCGCACGCTGTCGTACCACATCTTCCGCATCGGCGAATCCTTCCTCGAGACCTGGAACGGCGCCGAATACTCGCTCGGCATCGCCGACAACGAGCCGCCGGACGAGATGATGACCGGCGATGACGTCGCACGCTATGGCGAGAGCGTCTGGAAAAAATACGAGGCGTGGTGGAAGGGACTAAGTGAAAAAGACCGCGCGTCCTTGCCGCCCGTGCTCAAGACCTATTACGGTGACACGGTTGCGCACCAGGTGTTCGAACGCTGCACCTGGCATTCGGCCCAGCACTGCCGCCAGCTCGTCGCGGTGCTCGACCGCATGGGGATCAAGGCTGAGCGGCCGCTGACGCCGACGGACCTCGCCGGGCTGCCCATGCCGGAGCGTTTGTTCGAGTAGAAAAAGCCGTTCGTGCTGATGTATAGAAGCACGAACGTCCGGCGCATTCGCGGTTCGATACCTCACCGCGAACGGTTTTGCGGTTATGGGACTTGCGTGGTGAGCACGGTCCTGCTCTAGCGCGGCTTCGCGCCCAGCGCGCCCGCGGCTTCCAGCGCCGCGATTTCCGCCGGCTTCATCCCCAATACGTCGCGCAGCACTTCCTGCGTGTGCTGGCCCAGCATCGGTGCCGGCGAGCGCACCGCGAACGGCGCCTT
>JAIOOZ010000101.1 GCA_021414185.1 Betaproteobacteria bacterium | reverse complement strand
TGCCGATGCCCGGATCGCCGCCGATCAGGATGACGGCGCCGCGCACGAGTCCCCCGCCCAGCACGCGGTCGAATTCCGCAATACCGGTGGGCACGCGGCTTTCTTCGTGCGCCTCGACTTCGGAGAGGCGCTGCAGCTTGCCCTTGCCAGCGATCGCCGTGAAGCGGTTACTGCCCGCGGCTGCCGTCTCTGCACCGGTTTCAACCAGCGTGTTCCACGCGGTGCAATGCGGGCACTGGCCCTGCCACTTGACGGCCTGGCCGCCGCATTCGGTGCACGTGTAAATCGATTTTGCTTTGGCCATACGGGTATCGTGACGGTCTATGCTGCGTGCGGCACCGGGGTCGGGCGCCTTCCTGCGCGCGGAATTTTCAGTGCGCCGCCGACGCGCCGGGCGCCATCCCAGCGGCGTGCGGATGATGATGGCGCGCGCGGTCGAACGCGTGTTCGAGGCGGCGCACGCGCTCGTGCAGGTTCTCGAACAACATCACGCACAAGGTCGTCATCACCGCGTAGAGGCCGATCTGCAGGCGCTCGGATTCAAGCACCGCGCCCAGCGCTTCATGATTGGATAAAAAGAAATAATCGCCCAGCATCAGTCCTGCGGTGGCAGCAAGCAGGCCGGACAGCATGCCGCCGTACCAGACCGCCACGATGGCCGCCGGCACGAAGAAAATGAAAGCCAGGCGGGTGTAGCGTAAAGATGATGATTGGGCAAAGCGTAGTAGCGCGTAAGGTACTCGGCGAATTCCTGCGCCTCCGGGCACAGCTGGGCATTTTTGTGATGCCTCTCCTGCTCCAGCGCGCGCTCGAACGTGCGGATGCGGCGGTGAAGTCTCTCGCACAGCGTGACGCACAGCAGCGTGGTCACCGCGTAAGCGCCGACCGCGAGCGACTCGCGGTTGCCGAGCGGCCACAACGCCGTGCGCGACATCATGAAAAAATAATCGCCGAGCAGCAACCCCAGCACCGTCGCGAGTATGCCCGGACCGAGCCCGCCGTACCAGACCGCCACCATCGCCGCCGGCACGAAAAAAGTGAACACCAGGCGGTTCTGCAGATCGCCGTAAATCAGGTAACGGATCGTGAACGCTATCAGCACGGCGAGCACGGCCACGCCGTAGCGCATCGCGGCCGAGCGCCGGAACGGCCACACCTGATGACTGTGCGGGGCTGACGGCAGCACGCCTTCCCCCGTGATCTGCTGAGTGCTCATTGCCGGATAATACACCCGCGGGTGGGGCTTTTCATTACCGGCGCTCAGGCTTCAATTACGGGAACGCGCGGCGCGAGCGCGCAGATCAATTCGTAGCTCACGGTGCCGGCGGCGGCGGCAACCTCGTCGGCCGGCAACGCCTCTCCCCACAGCTCGACCGGGGTGCCGACGCGGGCGGCGGGAACGGAGGTCAGATCCACGCACAACATGTCCATCGACACGCGTCCCAGCGTGCGCGTGCGGATGCCGTCGACCAGCACCGGGGTGCCGGTCGGCGCGGGGCGCGGGTAGCCGTCGGCATACCCGCAGGCGACGGTGCCGATGCGCATGGTCTGCGTGGCTTCGAAAGTACCGGCATAGCCGATGCGGTCGCCGCCGCGCAAGTCCTGCACGGAAATGATTTCACTTGCCAGCGTCATGGCCGGCCTCAAGCCGAG
>JAIOOZ010000410.1 GCA_021414185.1 Betaproteobacteria bacterium | reverse complement strand
ATTTTCTGGCTGGAAGTGCCGCGGTCGCGCGACATCGCCATCCAGCCCGCGTCCGTGATGATCCAGCCCTTGTCGGCCTGATGGCCGATGACGGTCGCCAGCACCGACACCCCGATGTCGTCGATGGCGCACACGTTGAGGCCCGCCATCACCAGATCGAAAAACATGTAGACACCGGCGCGCACTTCCGTGACGCCGGCGAGGTCTTCGCTGTAAGTGGCGGTCGGCGTCGAGCCGACGCTCACGATAGGACAAGGCAGCCCCGCCGCGCGCAACCGTTCCGCGCAGCGTGCAACGGCATTGCGCTCGCGCACCGCCATCGCGCGGATTTTTTCCACGGTATCGCAGTTGTACGAATCGCCCGCGTGGGTCATGATACCGCGCAATTGCGCGCCGCCGCCGGCCGCGAGGACGCGGCCGATCTCTATCAGCGCTGCGTCTTCGGGCTTCACACCCGAACGATGGGCGTCGCTGTCGATTTCTATCAGTGCCGGAAATTCAAGGCCGAGCGCCTTGCCGCGTGCAGCGACGATGCGCGCCGCTTCGACATTGTCGAGAATGATGGTGATGTCGGCGCCCTTGCGCCGCAACGCCGCGACATGGTCGAGCTTGTTCGGCGTGATGCCGACCGCGTACAAAATATCCGTGATGCCGTGCGCAAAAAACTGCTCGGCTTCCTTCAGCGTCGACACCGTAATGCCGCCGGGCTGGCCGTCAAGCGCGAGGCGCGCGACCTCGAAACATTTGGCCGTCTTGACGTGCGGACGCAGCCCGACTTTCAGCTTCGCGAGGTGGTCGCGCATGCGCGCGATGTTGCGCTCCACCTTGCCGCGCTCGAGCACGAGACAGGGCGTTTCCAGTTGCTCCAGACTGCTCACGCTCATCGCCAGACCTCACTTCACCCCGCGCAAATTCAGCGGCAGCCCTGCTGCCCGCTTCAATTTGCGCAGACGGCGCGGCACGCGCTTTGCGCGTGTCCGTACGCCGTCAAACGTTAAACCGGAAATGCATCACGTCGCCGTCGCGCACGATGTATTCCTTGCCTTCCAGCCGCATCTTGCCGGCCTCCTTGGCGCCGTGTTCGCCCTTGTGTTTGACGAATTCGTCAAAAGCGATCACTTCGGCGCGGATGAAACCTTTTTCGAAATCGGTGTGGATGACGCCCGCCGCCTGCGGCGCGGTGTCGCCCTTGTGCATGGTCCACGCGCGCACTTCTTTCGGCCCGACCGTGAAGTAAGTCTGCAGGCCGAGCAATTCGTAGGTCGCGCGGATCAGGCGGTTCAAGCCCGGTTCCTGCATGCCGATGTCGGCCAGAAACACGTTCTTATCTTCGTCCGACAGGTCGGCGATCTCGGCTTCGAGCGCGGCGCAGATCGCGACCACCGGCGCGTGCTCGGCGGCGGCATAAGCCTTGACCTTGTCGAGCAGCGGATTGTTCTCGAACCCCTTGTCGTTGACGTTGGCGACGTAAATGGCGGGCTTGGCCGTCATCAGGCACAGCGGCTTCAGCAGCACGGCATCTTCTTTTTCGAGCTTCATGCCGCGCACCGGCTTGCCCTGGTCGAGCTGCGCGCGCACTTTTTCGAGCAGGGCGGCGAGCTTGATCGCCTCCTTGTCGCCGGCCTTGGCGGTCTTGCCCGCGCGCTGGACCGCTTTTTCGACGGTCTCCAGATCGGCGAGCGCCAGTTCCGTATGAATGGTCTCGATATCCGAGATTGGATCGACCCGGCCTGACACGTGGATGACGTTGTCGTCGACGAAACAGCGCACCATGTTGATGATGCCGTCGGTCTCGCGGATATTGGCGAGAAATTTGTTGCCGAGACCTTCGCCTTTCGACGCGCCCGCGACCAGGCCCGCAATGTCGACGAACTCGACCACTGCGGGTATTGTTTTTTCCGGTGTCGCGATGTCGACCAGCGGCTGCAGCCGCGGGTCGGGCACTTCGACGATGCCGACGTTGGGCTCGATAGTGCAGAACGGATAGTTTTCCGCAGCGATGCCGGCCTTGGTCAGCGCATTAAAGAGGGTCGACTTGCCAACATTGGGCAGGCCGACGATTCCGCATTTGAGGCTCATATGTTTTGGGAGAGGGGAGAGGGGAGAGGCGCAAGGAACGTGGAGAGAGGAAAAAGCAGGATAGACGATAGACGGGTTTCCCTCTCTCGTCTCTCGCCTGGCGTCTCTCGACTCACTTTTTGGCCCCAGGGATGAGTTTCTTGAACATCGACTTCAGGCCGCCTTTTTTCTCCGCCGCTGGCGCCTGCTGCGGCTCCGGCGCGGACACGGCCTTTTGCTGCTGCGCGGGTGGCTCGGCAACGGCTTCTCCGCCTTGGGCCGTTTGGCCGGCTTTTCTTCCGCCTCCGCCGCGGGTGTTTTTTCCGGTGTTTTCTCTTTCGCTTTGGCGGGCGCTTTTTCCGGCGCCACATTTTCCGGTGCCGCTTTTTCCGGTGCTTTTGCCGGTGTTTTTACCGGCGTTTTTTCAACCGTATGCAGTTTCAACATCACGCCCGGCATGTCGCCGGCCAGCACCAGCGGCATCACATCCAGCGCGCGTCCTATGGTCTCGTCGATGGCCGCGCGGTCGTCCGCACTGGGTTTGTTGAGCACGTAATCGCTCACCCCCTGGCGATCGCCCGGATGGCCGATGCCTATCCGCAACCGCCAGTAATCATGCGAACCCAGGCGCGCCGAAATGTCCCGCAACCCGTTGTGGCCGGCGATACCGCCGCCCTGCTTGACCTTGGCGACGCCCGGCGCGAAATCGAGTTCGTCGTGCACCACCAGGATGTCGGCGGGGACCAGCGCCTGGAACTTGGCGTCCTTGCGCATCGCGATGCCGTTCTGGGCGGCGAAACGCTCGATCAGCCAGAAGCCCGCGTTGTGGCGCGTGCGTTCGTATTTTTCGCCCGGATTGCCGAGCCCGATGATGAGTTTCATAAATTAACCGCCAAGCCGCCAAGGCCGCCAAGAACTGCAAGAGAAAGAATCGAAAGATAAAACGTCATATGTAACACTTTAAAGATCATCCCACCGAATACCCACACCGTCTCGCATTCGAATTTCCTGGCGGTCTTGGCGGCTTGGCGGTTCAATCCATTCAAGGCAACAAAAAAAAACCGCCAACTTCCGTTCGCTTGCACGCAAACGCCAGTATGGCGGGCCCGTTTCCGGACAACCAAGCCCGGACTACTCCTTCTTGCCGCCTTCTTTCTTGTCGCCGCCGGCTTCTTTCTTCTTGTCGCCGTCCTTCTTGTCGCCGTCCTTGCCTTCGGCAGCAGCGGCTGCTTCGGCTTCGGTCTGGCCGGTGATCTGGGTGACCGGCGCCGCAACATCTTCCTCGACCACGACCACTTTCGGCACGTGCACCGTGACGACCGCAGGATTGTCCTTCTTTACGCGCGGAATGGGTTCGACGCCTTTCGGCAACGGAATCTCGTTGATGTGCAACGAGTGTCCGAGTTCGAGCTTGTCGAGGTTGACCTCGATGTACTCGGGCAGGTCGTCCGGCAGACACTGCACGTTCACTTCGTTCATGATGTGATTGACGACACCGCCGCCCACCTTAACACCCGGGCAGATGTCCGCATTGACGAAGTGCAGCGGCACTTTCATGTGGATCTTCTTGTTCTTGTCGATGCGCTGAAAGTCGACGTGCAGCACGAGCTGCCGGAACGGATGCATTTGCACGTCGCGCAGCAGCACCTGCTGCTTCACGCCTTCGTACGTCATGTCGAGGATGGACGCGTGAAACGCTTCCAACTTGAGATGGCGATACAGCGCGTGATGATCGAGTTCAATCGACTGTGCGGGTTTATCGGCGCCGTACACAATGCCCGGTACCTTGCCGCCGCCACGCAGACGGCGGCTCGCACCCGTTCCCTGCAGTGACCGCGGAAACGCGGTAAATTCAATTTTCATTTCAGTCTCCACAAATCGGGTTGTCCGCGACCAGACGACCCGGGTTCAAATTAGCAGCAAGGCGTGAGGGGTGAGGCGTGAGGCGCAAAAGATTTCGCGCCGCGCGCCGGCCCATCCTGCCGAACCGCACCGGTACTTCTACTGCTACTCCACAAACAATGAACTGACCGAGTCTTCGTTGCTGATGCGCAACATTGTCTCCGCCAGCAGCCCTGCTATCGACAACACGCGTATGCGTTTGCATTTCGCCGCCTCTTCAGACAGCGGTATCGTGTCCGTCACCACCAATTCGTCCAGCGCCGAGTTCGAAATCCGCTCGATCGCCTTGCCCGACAACACCGGGTGCGTGCAATACGCCAGCACTTTCTCGGCGCCGCGGTCTTTCAGCGCTTTCGCCGCCTCGCACAGCGTGTTCGCCGTATCGACCATGTCGTCGACGATCACGCAGGTGCGGCCTTCGACTTCACCGATGATGTTCATCACCGTCGCCACATTCGGCCGCGGACGCCGCTTGTCGATGATCGCCAGATCGGCTTCGAGCCGTTTCGCCAGCGCCCTCGCCCGCACCACCCCGCCGACGTCCGGCGACACCACGACCAGGTTCTTGAAGTCGTGCTTCCATACATCGCCGAGCAATATCGGCGCCGAATAAATATTGTCGACCGGGATGTCAAAAAATCCCTGGATCTGCTCCGAGTGCAGATCCATCGTCAACACCCTGTTCACACCCACCGTCGCCAGCATATCCGCAACGACTTTTGCCGTAATCGCGACCCGCGCCGAACTCGGCCGCCGGTCCTGGCGCGCATATCCCATGTAAGGGATCGCCGCCGTCACCCGTGCCGCGGACGCGCGTTTCAGCGCATCGACCAGCACCAGCACTTCCATCAGGTTGTCGTTCGGCGGCGAGCAGATCGACTGCAGCACGAACACATCCTTGCCGCGCACGTTCTCCAGCACTTCGACCATGACTTCGCCGTCGCTGAAGCGCCCGACCTTGGCCTTGCCGAGGTGGATGTTCAGATGCTGCACCACGTCCGCCGCGAGCTTGGGCGTCGCATTGCCGGTAAATACCATTAAGCGATCGTACGGCACGGTCACCTTCCTTCGCTTCGCGCCTTGCTGCGCGCTTTGCTACGTTAACCCTCTGGCCCGAAAAATGGCTGGGGAGGTAGGGATCGAACCTACGAATGCCGGAATCAAAATCCGGTGCCTTACCACTTGGCGACTCCCCAACGCTGATAAACCTTGCGGCGCACCACTACGCTCGCCGCCTAATCGCGCAACTAACAACCAACAGCATCCCGCAATGGATGACACGTCAAACCCGCGGCGACCTCGCCGCGCATCGTCGCCGGCAGGCGGCCCAATATCGCGCGCGCTTCGGCTTCAGTGCTGAATTCGGCAAACACGCAGGCACCGGACCCCGTCATCCGCGCGCGACCGAACTGCTTTAACCAGTCCAGATGCTGCGCCACCGCCGGATACAACCGGCAAACCACCGGTTCAAGATCGTTGACGGCCAACGCGGGGGAAAAGGGCGGTATTCTAGTCGGAATCGAATCCCTAATCAAATCCGGGTCTTGGAACACCCGCGCCGTCGCCACCGCAACCGGGGGTATGAGCACCAGATACCACGCCGGCGGCAGCGCCAAAGCGGTCAGTTTTTCGCCTATGCCCTGCCCCAAGGCCGACTCGCCGAACACGAAAACCGGCACGTCCGCCCCCAGTTCCAGCGCCAGTTCCTGCAGGCGCGCACGCGGCCAATCAAGGCCCCACAGGCGGTTCAGCACGATCAGCGTGGTCGCCGCGTCCGAGCTGCCGCCGCCCAGCCCGCCGCCCAGCGGCAGGCGTTTTTCCAACGTGATATCGGCGCCCTGCCGCACTGCTCCCGCCTTTTGCAGCAGGCGCGCGGCGCGCAGCGTCAGGTCGTCCGCCTCCGCCACCCCCGGCAATTCGTTGACCCGCGCGATGACGCCGTCAGCGCGCATTGTGAAGCGCAGCGTGTCGCCGAAATCGATGAAGCGGAATACAGTCTGCAGCAGGTGGTAGCCGTCAGCGCGCCGGCCGGTCACGCGCAATGACAAGTTCAGCTTGGCCGGCGCCGGATACGCGCGACCGCTCTCGCTCACGGCGCTTCCCGCACCAGGCTATCGACCACCAACCGGATTTCCGCGTCATTGCCCGCGATGTCGAGCCGCGACGGCCGTTTCGCATCGGCTGCGTAATTGAACACGACCTGCCAGTCGTCCTGCTGCAGCCGCGCGATGCGACCGGCGGCGTCGCGCTCGATCGCGGCGGGCGGCGCGCCCGGGACCGCTTCGCCGAACACCCAGTAGCGCATGCCATCGACCGGGAAACGCCAGCCGAATGCGCTCTTGGTCAGGCTTTCGATAGATGCGGCGCGATATTGCCGCTGGTCGGCGCCGGTGATCGTTGCACCGTCCGCATTGGCTTCGAGGTAAGCAATCGTCTGCCCGAGCGGCGCAGTAAGCCAGATTTCATCGCGCCCGGCTGCCTGCTTCCAGCGCAGCGAACTCGAAAATCCCTTCTCCTGGTAACGCACGGCGACGCGTCCGGCGAGCTCAAACGATGGCGCATGGTCTATCACCCGCGGCGCAGTGCCGGCACAGGCGGACAGCAGCGCCGCGCACAATAGCGCGCAACAACGAAACATGGAGTTCATAAACAAGGCGGCGCGGCAGCGCCGGATTTACGGAGAAAACTTCTTGACGGTCGCCAGCAGCAGCTCGTTGGCCGGACTTTCCTTGAGGGCGCCCGCCCACACCTTCTTCGCCTCGTCATGCCGGCCCATAGCCCACAGCACTTCGCCGAGGTGCGCGGCAATTTCGGCATCCGACCTGATCTCGAACGCGCGCTTCAAAAAGGTCAGCGCCGCGTCGTTCTGGTTCATGCGATAGAGCACCCAGCCCATGCTGTCCATGATGAACGGGTCTTCGGGTGCCAGCTTCAGCGCCTGCTCGACCAGCGTATACGCCTCGCTCAGCCGTGTGTTGCGGTCCGCCAGTGTATAGCCGAGCGCGTTGTAGGCATGCGCGTAATCGGGCTTCATCTGGATTACTTTGCGCAGGTTGGATTCCAGCACGTCGATGCGGTCGACTTTCTCGGCCGCCATCGCCTGGTCGTAAAGGAGCTCCGGCGAATTCGGATTTTTCGAAACCGCCTGCCCGAGCAGATCGAACGCCGCCCGGTAATCGTTGGCTTCGCGCAGCAACTGCGCTTCAGCCTGCGTAAATTGCACTTTTTCGGGCGCATTGCGTCCCGCCTCCTGCAGATACTTGCGCGCATCGCCGAGCTTGCCCTGCTTGGCGAGGATGCCCGCGTAACGCGCGCGCGCCGGCACGTACTGGTCGCCGCCGTTGACGCTTGAGTACCAGCGCAGCGCGTCTTCCGGACGCTTGCGCTCCTCGTTGACCTGACCGAGATAGAAACGCACCGCATCCATGTCTTTGTAGTCGGTTTCGAGCGCGTGCAGCAACTGGGTTTCCGCAATGTCGTAGTCACTCAACTGCAGTGACAGCAAAGCGACCGCCATCGTGACGTCGGCGTTGTTCGGGAATTCCTTCAGCAGGGACTGAAACTCGGCGCGCGCTTCGACATATTTTTTGTCGGTCACCAGCAGCCGCGCATAGCTCAGGCGCACATCCATCGCGCGCGGGAAACTCTTCAGATAACCCTGGTAGTAAGCGAGCGCTTCGGTGTTTGACGAGCGCTGCAGGACCTGGCCCTGGAACAATGCAGCCTGTTCCCAGTCCGGACGCAGCTTCAGGGCCGTGCGAATTTCGGTGAGCGCAAGCGGCTTCTGCTCCGCCGCCCATGCCGCCTGCGCGATGCTGTAGTGCGCTTCCGGCACTCCCGGATAAGGCTTGGCGAGGTTTTGCGTCAACTCGAGCACCGCTGCCTTGTCCGGATGGCGCGCGAGCAGTGTATTTAATTGCATGAAACTGTTGCCGACGTTTTCCTTGTCGGCCGCCAGCGATTTTTCGAGGTGCGGCTGCGCATCCGCGAGCTTGGACTGGTTGACCAGCAGCGCGGCCAGTATCTGGCGCGCCTGCTGCGAATCCGGATCGACCGCCAGCCAGATACCGGCGGTTTCCAGCGCCGCGCCGAGAAAGCGCGTATTCCAGGCGACTTCGGTGGCGCGTTGCGCAATGCGCGGATCGCGCGTTTCGCGCGTCAATTCGACGAACGACTGCACCGCCACGTTGTTCTGGCCGCGCTGCAACGCGATTTCGGCGAGCAGCAGCTTGAACAGCACGGCCTGGCTCAATGCCTGCGGCGGCAGCACAGGCGGCTTCGCGCTGTTCGGCCGCACCACTACGCGCGGTTTCGGCGCGGGTGCTGCGACGGCCGGTTGTTCGGACTGGGTTTCGGGCCGCGTCGGTTGCTCAGCGCACGCGGCGAGGGCGAGCAGCGCAAACCACGCGGTGGGCTGGTAAATGTTCATCGGCAAGGCGGTTGCGCTCGAAGTGTCAGGCTGGAATACGGGTTAGAACGAATTATAGTTCGCAAGTTCTTCATAAACCGTTACATATTAGGTATATTTAGCGCCCACTACAAGCCATCAGGCAGGGCACGCGCGCTTTGCAGAAAATCAGCATGAATCCATCAACCGCCGAGATTACTGTTTCCGCCCAAGGGCTTTCCAGAAGGTTCGGCCTGCACACTGTGGTCGACGGCGTGAGCCTCGAGTTGAAGCGCGGCGAAATCCTCGGGTTTCTCGGCCCTAATGGCGCCGGCAAGACGACCACGATGCAGATGCTCACCGGCAATCTCGCGCCATCGCTCGGCGCCATCAGCATCTGCGGCGTCGATCTCATCGAGCGGCCGACGGCGGCGAAAGCGCGCATCGGCTACCTGCCGGAAACGCCGCCGCTGTATCGCGAACTCACGGTGCATGAGTACGTCGACCTCGCCGCGCGGCTGCATCGCGTGCCCAAAGCGGCGCGCCGTGCAGCGGTCAACGACGCGCTGGCGGGCTGCGGACTTGCCGATGTCGCCAAAAAACTGATTGGCACGCTGTCCAAAGGTTATCAGCAGCGCGTCGGCATCGCGCAGGCGATCGTGCACCGCCCCGACGTCGTGATACTCGACGAACCGACGGTCGGGCTCGACCCCAACCAGATCCGCGAAATCCGCAAGCTGATCCGCGAGCTCGGCCGCGACCGCAGCGTGATCCTGTCGACGCATATCCTGCCGGAAGTCGAAAGCGTGTGCGACCGCGTGCAGATCCTGCATCACGGCGCCACGGTGTTCAACGACTCGATTGCCGCGCTGAAGCAGTTTCAGGGCGGCCGGGTGATGTTGCTGGGCCTGAAACGGCCGCCGGCACACGCCGAGATCGCATCTGTACATGGCGTCGCGCGTGTTGAAGCGGCCGGCGACGGCCTCCTGCGCGTCGCCTTTGCGGAAGGCGCCGACCCGACCGACGAACTGGTGCGGCGCGCGGTGGAAAAATCGTGGGGCCTGTATCAGCTCACCCCGGCGCAAGCCAGCCTCGAAGATGTGTTCGGACGCCTGACGCGCAAGGAGGAACAAGCATGAGAGACGCCGGGCGAGAGACGAGAGGCGAAACGTCTGTTGCGCGGCATCGATCCCGTCTCTCGTCTTTCGCCTCGCGTCTTTCCTTTCATCCAACGGTTAATTTATGATCTTTACCATCGCAGGCAAGGAACTGAAATTGATTTTCGCGTCGCCGCTCGCGTGGGTGATGCTCACCTTCGTGCAGATCATGCTCGCGTTCGGCTTTCTGAAGCGCATCGATGACTTCATGGCGTTCCAGCCGCGTCTCGTGCAGTTGCCGAATCCGCCGGGCATCACCGAACTCGTGGCAGCACCCGTGTTTGCGACGCTGGCGATCATATTTCTGTTCGCAATCCCGCTGCTCGCGATGCGGCTGATCGCCGAGGAGAGGCGCAATCAAACCCTCGTATTGCTGCTCTCGGCACCCATCTCGATGACCGAAATCGCGCTCGGAAAATTCCTCGGCCTGATGACTTTCCTGTGGCTGCTGGTCGGCTTGGCTGCCCTGATGCCGCTGTCGCTGCTGCTGGGCGGCCGCCTCGATTTCGGCCTGCTCGCGAGCATCATCCTCGGCCTGTCGCTGCTGGCGGCGTGCTTTGCCGCGGTCTCGCTCTACGCTTCGAGCGTCACGGCGCAGCCATTCGTCGCCGCGATCATCGCCTTCGGCCTGCTGCTCGGCATGCTGCTCGCCGGCGAGACCGCGGCAGACGGGTTGCGCGGCCGCGGCTGGACCGTGCCGGCGGAACTCGCACAGGTGCTCTCGCCGCTCAAGAATTTCGAGTCTTTCGCCAAGGGCGTGCTCGACAGCTACAACATCGCGTGCATGCTGCTGCTGATCGCCGTGTTCCTTGTCCTCACCATACGCCGCCTCGACGCCGTGCGGCTGCGCGGGTAATCGCATGCAAGTCACCCCGAAACTGCGCACGCACATGCTGATCCAGAACGGCGTGTTCGTCGTGCTGCTGGTGGTTTTTGCGACGCTTGTCGCGTTCTTCGCGCGCGAATACCGCGGCGACTACGATCTCACGCAGAATTCGCGCAATACGCTGTCGCAGCAAACGCGCGATGCGCTGGCCAAGCTCGGCGCGCCGATCAAGGTGACGGTGTTTGCGACGCGCCAGGACGACGTGCGCAAACCGGTGCAGGAATTTTTTGCGCCGTATCAGCGCGCGAAGCCGGACTTTACCGTGACGCTGGTCGATCCGCGCGAAGAACCCAAGCTCACACAGGCGGCGGGCATCCGCGTCGACGGTGAAGCGGTCGTCGAATTCGGCGGGAAAAAAGCCAACCTGGCGCCCGCCGAATATAACGAGCAGTCGCTGGTCAACGCGCTGATGCGGCTGGCGCGCGCGGGCGAGCGCCTGGTGATGAACCTCGAAGGCCATGGCGAGCGCCGGCTGAACGGCCCGGCCAACCATGATCTCGGCGAATTCGGCAAACAGCTCGCGGCCAAGGGCATCAAGACCAACAGTCTGAATCTGGCGGTCGCACAGGAGGTGCCGGCAAACACCAGCACGCTGCTGATCGCCAACCCGCAAGTCGACTTGCAGCCCGCCGAGGTGCAGAAGATCAAACAGTACCTGCAAAAAGGCGGCAACCTGCTGTGGCTGATCGACACCGAGCCGCTGCGCGGCCTGCAGCCGGTCGCCGAACTGCTCGGGCTCACCCTCGGACCCGGCACGGTGGTCGACCCCGACGCCGCGCGCCTGAATGCGTCACCAACGGTGGCGATCTCCGCCAGCTACGGGCGCCACGCCATTACCGACAGTTTCCGTCTCAATACGATATTCCCGTTCGCGCGCCAGATCGGCGTGACGGAAGGCGGCGACTGGAAGATCGCGCGCCTGGTCGACGTCGCGCCGCGCGGCTGGGTGGAAATGGGCAAACTCAACGGCCCCCTCGCCTTCGACAAAGCGCGCGACCTGCCCGGCCCCGTTACTATCGCGGTCGCGCTGGAGCGCAACACCAACGACCGCAGCCAGCGCGTGGTGGTGATTGGCAACGGCCATTTCGTGAGCAACGAGTTTCTCGGCAATGGCGGCAATCTCGCGCTGGCCACCAACGCGATCAACTGGCTCGCCGGCGACGATGCGCTGATCACGATCCAGCCGCGCCCGGCGCGCGACAGCAGCCTCGAACTCGGACGCGGCGCGCAGTACGTGATCCTGTTCGGCTTCCTGATTTTCCTGCCGCTCGCTTTTGTCAGCACCGGCATATTGATCTGGTGGCGGCGCCGCAAATCATGAACGGCAGGTCCCGGCTGAACCTGGCGCTGCTGCTGGTGGTAGTGGCGCTCGCGACCTTCGCGTATTACAAGCCGCAAAAAAGCGAACCCGCGCACAAGCTGTCGGCGCTCAAGGCCGCGGATGCGACGGCGATCAAGATCGAAATCGCCGGCGGCCCGCCGATTGTGCTCGCGCGCACCGGGACAGCATGGAACATAACGGCGCCGCTGTCCGCGCGCGCCGACAGCTTCCAGGTGCTGCGTCTGCTCGAAATCGTCGACGCGACCGCCAAGGACCGTTATGCGGCGACCGGGCTCGCGCGCTACGAATTGAACGAGCCGCACGCGCGCGTCACCGTCAATCAACAGACGTTCGGCTTTGGCGCAATCAATGAGATGAGCCGCGAGCAGTACGTGCTGACGCAGGACGGCATCTACCCGGTCTCGTTGCGCTACGGCACCCTGCTGCCAAAAAGCGTTCTGCAGCTCGTCGGCCGGCAACTGTTCGCGGCGGACGAAGCACCCATCGCCTTCGGCTTCACTGACTTCAAACTCGCGCAGGAAGACGGCAAGTGGAAGTTGACGCCGCCCGCAGCCGATCTGAGCGCCGACGACATCAACCGCTGGGTTGACGAATGGCGGCTGGCGACGGCACTTGCGATGCTGCCTGCCAGCAAACGCAAGCCGCTGGCAACGGTCAGCGTCAAGCTCAAAGCCGGCAACGAAATCTCGGTCGCGGTTTTACAACGCGAGCCGCAACTCGTCGTCGCGCGCAGCGACCAGCCGTACGAATACCAGCTTTCCGCAGAAGCGGCGAAACGGCTGCTCGCGCCGCCCGCCGCCGCGAAATAAAGCCTTACAGCAGAACAGCCTTAGGCACAGAGGTCACAGAGTTCACAGAGGTAAAGCCGGCAATAAAATCGAGCGTGGCGATTACGGAATGCCGGTTCCAGTCATGGCTTCCCTATTTTTTATCTGTGCTTAGCAATGGTCAATCTGTGGATTGATTTTCTCTGTGTTCTCTGTGATCTCTGTGGCTATCTGTTTTAACGTTTTTCGATTTGCGAGATGAAAGCCTGTTATGCCGGAACTGCCGGAAGTCGAAACCACGCGGCGTGGCCTTGAACCGCTGGTGCGCGGCGCGACCGTCGCCACGGTGATCGTGCGCAACCGCGCGCTGCGCCAGCCGGTCACGCGCAATCTCGCCGGCATACTCACCGGGCGCCGCATCGATGAACTCGAACGCCGCGCGAAATACCTGCTGTTCCGCGCCGGCGACGGCACGCTGATCGTGCACCTCGGCATGTCGGGCCGCCTGTGGGTGGTGGACGCGGACACGCCGCCGGCAACCCACGACCATTTCGATCTCGCGCTCGCCAACGGCCGCACCGTGCGGTTCCGCGATCCGCGCCGCTTCGGGCTCGTGCTGTGGCACGCGGGCGATCCGCTCACCCACAAGCTGCTGCGCGACATCGGCCCGGAACCGCTCTCCGCCGCACTCAGCGCGCAATGGCTCTATGACGAAACGCGCGCGCGCAGCGGCGC
>JAIOOZ010000409.1 GCA_021414185.1 Betaproteobacteria bacterium | reverse complement strand
CAGTATGTCGTCACATCATACCGCTATGCAGCGGCATGTATTGCATACATACCGGTCGTGAATTAGAGTGCCTGTTCGCGTTCGTACACCCGAATATAACAAAAACGGCGGCTGCAGCCGCCGGCGCGGCAGTGCCTGCATTGCCCGCAATGAGGAGCCCGCTCTTGCCGCTACGCATGATTTTTTCCGGTGACGTCAATTTTCTGGGTCTGACCGATCCTGGAGTTCCGTTCAAGCATTTCGAGCAGGCATTCAAGGCCGCCGACGTCGTCTTCTGCAATCTCGAATGCTGTCTGTACGATCCGCCCGGCGGCGGCGCGGACGACGACGAGGCTTTCAACGCACCTGCCGCCGCGGGCGGTGACGCGTTGAAGCGCGCCGGCGTGGATGTCGTCGGCATCGCCAACAACGTCAACTTCGGCGCCGACTCGATCAAGGGTTCGATTGCGCGGCTCGACGAACTCGGCATCCAGCATACCGGCGCGGGAGCCGATGCCGAAGCCGCATGCAAGCCGGTCATACTCGAACGCGGCGGTACCCGTATCGGATTTTTACAGCGCACGTCGGTCTATTGGCCCGAAGGCCACGAGGCGGGCGCCAAAGCCGCCGGTGTAGCGGTGGTGCGTGGGCTCACTGAATTCCTGCCGCCGCCGCTGCACAGCACGCGCAAGGGAGTTCCGCCGGGCAACCGGCCCGGTGTTCCGCCGGTCATCGTTACGCGTGCGGACCCACAATCTCTGCGCGTGCTCAAGAATGATCTCGCGGCATTGCGCAAGCAAGCCGATATCGTTGTTGCGTCCTTTCACTGGGGCGTCTTCGGCGAAGTGCTCGAATACATGGTTGATATCGCCCACGCGGCGATCGACAGCGGCGCCGACATCGTGATCGGCCACGGGCCGCATCATTACACGATGCCGATCGAGTTCTACAAAGGCAAGCCGATCTATTACGGCCTCGGCGCGTTTTCCTTTCAGACCGGGCATGGCGGCGACTATCACGGCGACTGGGTCGGCATGCTCGCGCAGGCGACGTTCACAGGCCGCGATGTCGAAGAGGCTGGCTTCCGGCTGGTGCGCCAAAAAAGAAGCATGGAAATCATCCCGTGCGCGCTCAAAGACGAGGCCGCGGCGCTCGATGAACTGAGGGCGCAGTGCATGGCGCTGGGTACGCAATTGAAATTGCAAGGGGACGAAGTCATTGTCCGGCCGGCGTAGTATGCGCATTCTCACTTCAACGATAGCGTCCGCAATTGCAGCATTCGTTGCCTGTGATGCCAGCGCGCAAACGGCCGCGCCGAAGCCGGACGCCTATCCGACCAAGCCGGTGCGCATGATAGTGGTGAATCCGCCGTGCAGCGGCGTCGATATCGTGGCGCGCCTGGTCGGCCCGAAGATGGGCGAAGTATTCAAGCAGCAGATCGTGGTCGACAATAGAGCGGGTGCCAGCGGCATCATAGGTGTCGATCTCGCCGCGAAAAGCGTGCCCGACGGTTACACGCTGTTGATGGGATCTTCGTCCTCGCAGGTGATCAATGCCTGCATATATACGAACCTTCCGTACGATCCTGTGAAGGACCTCGCGCCGATTACGATGCTGGCGTCGACGCCGTACCTGATGGTGGCGCATCCTTCGCTCGCGGCGAAATCGGTCGCTGAAGTCATTGCAACTGCCAAAGCGCAACCGGGCAAACTCAATTATGCGACCGGCGGTCTTGCGGTGGCTTCGACACTGGCCGGCGAGCTTTTCAAAAGCATGGCGGGCGTGAACATCGTGATGGTGCCGTACAAGGGCACGCCGCAGGCGACTGCCGACGTGGTCGCGGGCCAGGTGCAGCTCGCGTTCAGTACGATGCCCGCCGGATTGCCACTGGTGAAAGCGGGGCGGTTGCGCGCCCTCGGCATTACGAGCGCAAAACGTCTCAGCACGACGCCGGACATTCCGACCATCGCCGAATCGGGTCTGCCGGGCTACGAGATAACGACGTGGTTCGGCATACTGGCGCCGCGTGCCACGCCGCGCCCTATCATCAGCCGCGTACAGCGCGAGGCGATCAACGCGATCAATCAGCCCGATGTAAAAGAAAAACTGGTGGGGCAGGGCTATGAAGTCGTGGGCACCACGCCCGAGCAGTTTGCGACTTTTATCGAAACCGAAATCGCCAAGTTCACCAAGGTGGTGAAGACGGCCGGCATTCCGCAATTGTCGGCCGGCGAATAGGAAAATTGGTCCCTTCCCCTTCAGTGGGGGAGAGCAAGCATAGCGGCGAGGGGGCCTCTAGGATGGGGGGGGTTAGATGTAACTCACCCATCCCCACCCCAACCCTCCCCTTGAAAGGGAGGGAGATTTTTTGAGACCATTTCACTGTTTTGCCAAACCGGCTTCGTATACCGGCGCGGCCTGCGCCCACGCCGCGCGGTCCATATGGCCGCTTTCCACTGCGCGCAGCAAGGCGGCCGGCTTGATATGCGGCGCCAGTATCGAGACGAAAGACTGCACGGCGCGGGTGAGAAAGCCGTTCTTCCTGAATACCAGGTTGAGTACGCCCGGCGGAAAGAGATGCCCGGCTTCGATCATGACCAGCCCGCGGTCGCGCACCTTGTCGACCGCCGCCTTGGCGAGGATCGCGACCCCCATGCCCAGCTCGACATACGCTTTCGAAACATCCGCGTCGGTTGCGCTGCAGACGATGCGCGGCGCCAGTCCCGCTGCGGCGAAGCGTTCCATCACGATGGTGCGCCCGCTGAATGGCGCGGGGTAGGTGATGATGGGATATTTCGCGAGGCGCGCCAGCGTCAGTTTTTTGCCGTCGGTGAGCGGGTGTCCGCGCGGGGCTATCACGCAACGCGGCAATTGGTACGCCGGCACCGCGACGACGGACTCGGCGAGCTTGTCCGGCAGGGTGACGATGCCGATTTCGGCGTCGCCGCGGCTGATTGATTCGCAGCAGCGCACCGGATCGGACTGCTGCAGCGCGAGCGCCACCGCCGGAAAACGGTCGCCGAAAGCCTTGATCACCTTGGGCAGGATATGCCGCGCATAAACGTGCGTGGTGGCAATCCTGATTTCGCCGACCGTGTCGGTCGAGGTTTCGCTGCCAATCTGTTGCAGCGCCTTGATGTCGCTGGCGACGCGCTGCATGATGCGCAGCGCCTGTACGCCTTGCGGGGTCAAGCCGACGACCTTGTTGCGGGTGCGCAGAAACACCTGCACGCCCAGTTCGAGTTCGAGCTCCTTCAACTGCCGGCTGAGCCCGGATTGCGACATGTTGAGGCTGTCGGCCGCTGACGAAATGCTGAGTTGGCGCGCCACGGCGCAGACCGCGTCGATTTGCTGCAGGTTCATGGGGGCTCCCATGTATGTAGTCGCCGCATACTACTATGAGGCTCCATGTATTGCATACATACTGAAGCTGCACTACGATGCAGCGCACGAACAAGCGGCCTGCTTTGACGGGCCCGCCACTAGGGGAGTTTGCGCATGGCAATTCCGACATATGAGGTTTTCGCGGTCCGCTATGCGGAACGCGACGGCTGGCGCCGCAACGCTTTCCAGGGTGGCGATGCGCACGACGGGCCGCTGCCGATGGATTATTTCGTGTGGCTGGTGCGCAACAAGGAGCGCACATTCGTGCTCGACATCGGCTTCACCGCCGAAATGGCGGTCAAGCGCAAGCGTAATTTCCTGCGCACGCCTAAAGACGGCCTGGCACTACTGGGCGTCAAGACCGAAGAAGTCGAAGACGTGATCATTTCCCATCTGCACTACGACCACGTCGGCACCTATCCTGATTTCCCCAACGCGAAATTCCATCTGCAGGACGACGAAATGCGCTACGCGACCGGGCGCTATATGCGCTACGGCCGCTTCAAGCACGGCTACGAAGTCGACGACGTCGTCGGCATGGTGCGGCTGGTTTACAAAGACAGGGTCAATTTTTACGACGGCGCGGCCGATCTCGCGCCGGGCATCAGCATTCATCGCATCGGCGGGCACACCATGGGTCTGCAGTGCATGCGCGTGCATACCGAGCGCGGTTGGGTCGTGCTGGCGTCCGACTGCAGCCATTATTACGAGAACTTCGAAACCAACCGCTTTTACGGTTCGGTGTTCAACGTCGGCGAGCAGGCCGACGGCTTTGAGGAAATGCGCCGGCTCGCCGATTCGCCGAAACACATCGTGCCGGGCCACGATCCGCTGGTGATGAAGCGCTATCCTGCAGTGTCCAAAGAACTTGCAGGCATCGTCGTGCGCCTCGACGTGCCGCCGACCGATTGATATGAAAAACTCCGCTACTGCAATGAACACAGTCAGCGCGCAGCTGGCGCAGCACTTTTCCGCGTTCAGCTACGCCAGGCTGCCTGACGCGTCGAAGCGTTCGCTGAAGCGCCTGCTGCTCGACTACCTCGGCGTGACGATAGCCGGCAGCCAGTCCGACAGCGGGACCATCGCACGCACTTTCGCCAAGCTGGACGGCGGCAAAGCGCAGGCCACCATCATCGGCGAAGGCGCGCGCACCACTGCCGCGCAGGCAGCGTTTGCCAACGGCATCTCGGCGCACAGCCTCGAGCTCGACGACATCGACGTGCTCGCCTATTTCCATTTCAGTCCGCCCGTCTATTCTGCGGCGCTGGCGGCGGGCGAAATGCAGGCGGCGAACGGCAGGCAATTGCTGGTGGCGCTCGCGGCCGGCTGCGAAATGATGGAGCGCGTCAGCCGCGCGTCCAATCCGTCATTGCGCGACCGCAATTACCATACGACCGCGGCCTGCGGCGTTTTCGGCGCCACCATCGCCGCAGGTCTGCTGTGGAAAATTCCGCCCGTCAAACTGGTCTCGGCGTTTGGACTGGCCGGTGCGCAGGCGTCCGGCGTCCTCGAGTTCCAGGGCACGTCGATGCAGAAACGCTTCGCGCCGGGGCCGGCAGCGCGTGCCGGCCTCACCGCGGCACGCATGGCGCAGCTCGGCTACATCGGCCAGGAAATGATCTTTGAAGGCAAGCGCGGTTTCCTGGTGGCGTTTACCGATAAATCGGACGTTGGCCAACTGACGGCGGACCTCGATAAGCCGTATCGTCTCGACATCGAGTACAAGCCTTACGCTTGCGCGCGGCCCATTCACAATGCAATCGATTGCGCGTTGGAAATTCGCCGCCGCGACAAGCCCGATCTCGCCGGCATCACGCATATTGAAGTCGCACGCCATCCGTCCTGGGTGGGCAAGCACGGCGAAAAAGCGCCCAAATCGTTTCACGCCGCGCAACTGAGCCTGGCGTTTTCCATTTCAGTCGCACTGAAAGAAGGCGGCGCGCTGCTCGCGCAGTATTCGGCGCGCAATCTGAAAGACCCGTTGCTGGTGCGCCTGATGGGCCTGACCGACATCACGGTCGACTCCTCGTTGCCGCGCGGCGTGTCCTGCCGCATGACGATGACGATGAGCGACGGCCGCAAGTTCGTCTCACAGATCGACTATCCGAAAGGATCGCTCGAAGTGCCGATGACGGATGAAGAAATCCGCACAAAATTCGAAGGGCTGGCGGTGCCGGTCATAGGCGCATCGCGCGCGGAACAACTGGCGGACGCAGTAGGCAGTATAGAAAAATGCGCCAACATCGCCAGTATCATGAAGCTGACCGCGGGCGGGAAGCGTCCGGCACGCAGCCGCAAGAAGTAAACACTACACGACGGCTGTTAATATAGCGGCCGCAGGGTCATCAATGAGGCCGCCGGCAGAGCGGCGGTTCATAACGCGAGGAGCAGATGGTGCAGGCCTTATTGCAAAAAATGAACTGGTTGTCCCTTGCCGCTGCCGGTTTTCTGGGCTGTTGCGCCGCCGTTGCTTGCGCGCAGGGATTTCCGACGCATCCGGTGCGCATAGTGGCGGCCACACCGCCGGGCGGCGCTGCCGACGTCAACGCACGATTGTTGTCGGAGCGGCTCGCGAGAAAGTGGAAGCAGCCGGTGGTGGTGCAGAATTCGGCAGGCGTGGCAGGCAGTGTCGCCGCGGTCACCGTTGCCGAAGCGACGCCCGACGGTTATACGCTGCTGTTCGTCGCGCATCCGGTGCTCGCGGTCAATCCATTGCTCTACAAAAAGCTGCCGTTCAACGCGGAGCGCGATTTCGTGCCCGTCGTGCTGCTGACCAAGATGCCGCACGTGCTGCTGGTGAACCCCGCGTTGCCCATTGCGACCGTGGCGGAGTTCATCGCGGTGGCGAAAGCCAAACCCGGCACTCTCAATTACGGGTCGGGCGGTGCGGGTTCCTCGACGCATCTCGCCAGCGAATTGCTCGCTGACGCCGCGAGCATCGATTTGCGGCATGTACCGTACCGGGGCGCTGCGCCCGCGGTCACCGCGCTGATCAGCGGCGAAATCCAGTTTCTGTTCGACGCCACGATTACCGCGATCGGCCACGTGCGCGGCGGCCGCGTGCGCGGGATCGCCATCGCGAGCATGACGCGTTCGGCGGTGCTGCCCGACATTCCGACGTTCGACGAGAGTGGTGTCAAGCGTTTCGAATCGTCGATCGCGCACGGCATACTCGCCCCGTCCAAAGTTTCACCGGCAACGCTGGCGCAACTCAACCGCGATCTCAACGAGACGCTGGGCGAACCCGAGTACAAAAAAAGAATGGCGGAATTCGGCGCCGATCTCGTCGGCGGCTCAGGCAAGGAATTCCAGGCGTTTCTCGCGGCCGAAAACAAGAAGTGGGCCGCCGTGATCAAAAAGCGCGGCATCAATGCCGAATAGCCGGCGCCCGCATCAACCCATTGTAAATTGACGAAGCAAGGAAGGAAAAAACCATGGATCTTGAACTGAAAGGACGTACTGCGGTGGTGACTGGCGCCAGCCAGGGACTCGGCAGGGCGATTGCGGTCGCGCTGGCGGCGGAAGGCGTGAAAGTGGCTGCGGTGGCGCGGCGCATCAACCTGCTCGAAGAGCTCGCGGTGGAAATAACGAAGAAAGGCGGCCAGAAGCCGGTGCTGATCGAAGCCGATCTGTATCCCGACAACGCAGCGGAAGAAATCGCCGTCAAGGCGCTGAAGGCGCTCGGCCGCGTGGATATTCTCGCCAACGCGGCGGGCGGCAGCCGCCCTTTGCCGCTGAACGCATCCAAAGCGGAATGGATGGAAGGTCTCACTCTGAATTTTTTCCGTCTGCGCGAACTGACCGAAGCCCTGATGGAAGGCATGCAGAAAAACGGCTACGGCCGCGTGATCAATCTGACCGGCACGCGCGAACCGCGCAACCTCAACGCGGCGCACGCCGCCAAGGCAGCGGTGCACGTATGGTCGAAAGGCCTGTCGAAAGTCGTCGCCAAGGACGGCGTCACCGTCAATTGCATACAGCCCGGCAAATTGCGCAGCGAGCAGATCGACAAGCGCTGGCCGACCGCGGAAGCGCGCAAAGAGTGGGCGAAGAAAGAAGTGCCGATGGAGCGCATGGGCGAGCCGCATGAGCTCGCCGATCTTGCGGTGTTCCTGGCGTCGCCACGCGCAAGCTACATCACGGGCAACATCATCGCCTTCGACGGCGGCGCGCGCTTTTTCGCGTTCTAGGCGGCATGTTCGGGCCGCGTCACCGGGGCCTTCCGATATAATCCCTCCGATTGCCGGCGAAGCTACGCCGCGCGCAGGAGACATCGCATGAACGAACTGCTGTTGTTGACGCCCGGCCCGGTGCAGGTGCCGCGTGAAGTGCTGGAAGCGGGCGCAGCACCCATGTCGCACCACAATGCACCGGAATTCCAGGCGGTGTTCAAACCGATGTTGCAAGGGCTGCGCCCCATCTTCGGTAACGACGGCCCCATCCTCGTGCAGAACTCCTCGGGGCGCGGCGCGATGGAAGCATCGCTCACCAATCTGTTCAGTCCCGGCGACGCGGTTGCGATGCTGGTGAATGGCCGTTTCGGTTTGCGTTTTGCCGGCATTGCGCGCGATCTCGGACTCGTCGTCCATCCGGTCGGGCCCGAGTGGGGCTACGCCGTGAGCGAGGCAGCCATCGCGGAAACGCTGACCCAACATCCCGAAATCAAAGGCCTGATCGGCTCGATGTGCGAAACTGGCACCGGTGTCATGAACGATCTCGACGTGATCGGCCGCATGGGTGAGCGCTTCGGTGTGATTACAGTGGTCGATGCGGTGTCCGCCGCCGCCGGCATGCCGATCGAGATGACCAAACGCAAGCTCGACGTCTGCTTCTCGGGCATCCAGAAATGCTTCATGTGCCCGCCGGGGCTCGCGTTGATCGCCACCAGCGACCGCGTGTGGGACGCGATCCGCGCGAGCAAACACTACCGCCATTATTTCAACTGGGTGAAGATGCGCGAATGGCTGGAGCTGCCCAAGGCGCGCATGATGGGCACGCCGCCCGAATCGCTGGTCCGCAGTCTCGCGCAAGCGGTGACCATGATGCACGCAGAAGGTCTGCCTAACGTTTATGCGCGCCACGTGCTGCTCGCCGAAGCATTCCACGCATTCGTGCACGCGGCCGGTTGCGAGCTGGTGGCAAAAGAACCGCAGTACCGTTCGCACACCGTGTCTGCCATGCTGCTGCCGCCGGGCATCAAGGCGGGCGATGTCGTGCAGCGCGCGCTGAAGAACGACAACGTCAGGCTGTCCGCGGGGCAGGATACGCTGAAAGAATCCGCGATCCGCATCGGCCACATGGGCCCGGTGCGGCCCGACATGCTTCAGCGCGGTGTCAAAGCGCTGGCGCGCGCACTGGCAGAACTCGGCATGGATGCGAAACAAGCGCAGGCCGGCGTGGATGCGTGCGCACGCGTGCTGGCGCGCAGCGAACAAAAAACCGCGGCCGCCTGACCGGACCAAACTCACAAAGGAACGCGCGATGAACGTACGCAATTTCGGCGGCATGGCAGTAGTCATTGCTTGCGCATTGCCTGCGCTGGCGCACGCCGCGCAGTCCGTGGCCGACAATTATCCGTCGCGGCCCATCCGCATTATCGTGCCGTCGCCGCCCGGCGGCGGCAACGACATCATGGGGCGCATAGGCGCGCAGCGTCTGAGCGAGGCTTGGTCGCGGCCGGTCATCGTCGACAACCGTCCCGGCGCCGGCGGCGCGATCGCATTCGAGACGGTGGCGCGCGCCGACCCAGACGGTTATACGCTGCTGCTGGGAAGCACCAATCTCACGGTGCTGCCCGACATTACCAAGGTCGCATATGACCCGATCAGGAGCTACGCGCCGGTGTCGCTGATGACGACATCGATGAACATCCTGCTCGTGCATCCCGGCGTCGCCGCTGAATCGACGAAAGAGCTCATCGCGCTCGCCAAAGCCAAACCAGGACAGTTGCTGTTTGCGTCGTCCAGCGTGGCGACATCCTCCCATCTGGCGGCCGAACTTTTTTGTCTGCAGGCCGGGGTCAAGATGGTGCACGTGCCGTACAAAGGGGCCGGGCCGGCCATCACCGAGTTGATGGGCGGCCAGGTGCACATGCTGTTCGCCAACCCGGCGGCGTCGATTGCACACGTCAAGTCAGGCAAGCTGCGCGCGCTCGCGGTGTCCGGAGACAAACGCTCGGTCATCATGCCTGAAGTGCCGACAGTGGCCGAGGCCGCCATCCCCGGTTTCGAGGCCAGTACCTGGTGGGGCATACTCGCGCCGGCGCGGACACCCGACGCGCTGATCGCCAAGCTCAACGCCGAGCTCGCTCGCGCTCTTGTGCAGCCGGACGCATTGACGCGCATCGCGGCGCTCGGCGCCGACGTCGTCGGCGGGCCGCCGCAAAAACTCGCCGACCACCTGCGCGCGGAAATCCCCAAGTGGCGCACGGTGGTGCGCGCGGCCGACATCAAGCTTTAGCATTGCGAATCCGGACTGACTGATGGAAGCCGCGCCGCGTCCCGCTATTTTCAAAACCGCGCTGCTATGGGCAGTCGTGCTGGGCGCCGTCGGTTTCGGCTGCGGCTTTTTCGGGCCGATCGCGCTGTCGCCCGATGCCAACCAGGGGCCGCTGCTGGGGATTTTTATTGCTGGCCCGGCCAGCTTCGCCGCGGGGCTGGTGCTCGGCGCGGCGGCATGCCTGCTGCCACTGTCGGGCAATGCCCGCAACGGCGTCCTGCTCGTGGCGGGCATCGTGATCGCGGCAGTCACGTTGTACTTCAGCACGCCATCGCCGGCCCATATCGGCCGCGTCATCGATGCAGACATCGCAGGATGCGCGCCGCCGGTCAAAGCGCTGCCGGCAGCCATCGAACGCTGGCAGGCGCAGATCGCCAAGGTGACGTGGGCCGTGCCGCGCGCCGGCTGGAAAGAAGACGCCGAGCGTCTCGCGCAAACCGATCGCGGGGTCGTGCTCGAATTGCGTATTTATCGCCAGCGCGCGATTTACGAGAACCGCAAACCGTGGAACAAGGGCAGCGTGCGGCCGGCCGAGTGGCGCTCCGATCCTGAAATCAAACGCTTCTACGCGCGCTTTGCGGGTGCTGCGTGCGCGGACTATCCACTGGGAAAACGCGAAACGTATTTTCCGGTCAGCGAACGCGAGGTCGAGACCAACTGGCCGCCGCTCGCGTTGCCCAATTTTCTCGACCTGCAGGTCCTCGGGCCGGTGCCGGAAAAGTACCGCGTATTGCCGGGTGAAGGCGGCTAGTGCGGACGCCGGGATTTACAGTTCCCGCGCTTTAAACGTATCGCAGGATTTCACGTCGCCGGTTTCGAGTCCCTGGCGCAGCCAGCGCACGCGTTGCGCCGACGTGCCGTGCGTGAACGAATCGGGTACCACGCGGCCCTGCGTCTGCTGCTGCAGCGTATCGTCGCCGATCGCGGTGGCGGCTTTGAGCGCACCGTCGACGTCGCCGGGATCGAGGAAGTGTTTGCTTTGCTCGGTGTGGTTGGCCCACACGCCGGCGAAGCAGTCGGCCTGCAGTTCGAGCCGCACCGACAACGCGTTATAGGCTTCGGGCGACACGCGGCCGCGCCGCGAGTCCATCTGATCGGTAATGCCCAGGAGGTTTTGCACGTGATGGCCGACTTCGTGCGCGATCACGTAGGCCTGCGCGAAATCGCCTGACACCTTGAAGCGGTCACGCATCAGTTCGTAAAACCGCAAATCTATGTAGACCTTGCGGTCGCCCGGGCAATAGAACGGGCCTGCGGCAGCCTGGCCTGCGCCGCACGCAGTTGGAAAAGACCCTGTGAAGAGGACAAGCTTGGGCGGCTGATAGCGGCTGCCGGCGGCGCTGAATATGCCGGTCCACGCGTCTTCGGTGGATGCCAGCACGCGGGATACGAGAACGCCTTTTGGGTCGGTGGGCGGGTTTTGCGGAGGCTGTCCCGACTCGGATACCGGCGCCTGCGCAACCGTCGGATTGCCCTGCAGCAAGCCGAGTATGACGCCGGGATCGATACCGAAGAAAAGCGAGCCGGCCAGTGCGAGAACGACGGCGCCCAGACTCAGGCCGCCGGCCCCAATTCCGCCGCTTCTGCCGCGCATGTCTTCTACGTTGCTGCTTTGGCGTTCGTCATCTAGGCGCATGGTGAATACTCAATCGTCGAGGAGTCTTCAGTATAGACCGGCCCGGTTGCGAGGTATGTGCGATACCGCCCCAAACAATTGGGCGTGCGCGGACGCCGCTATGACGGTCAACCAGCGGTGCCGTCGATCACGTTTCGAGCCGTACAAAAAAATCCCCCGGCGTGAGCCGGGGGAGTGCAAAGGTACTGCTGGGATGAAAGAGTAACCGGCGAGTCCTAGCGACGTCCGCCACGACCACCCGCTGCGCCGCTCCTGCTGGCCATCGCGACGTTGGTGGTTTGCATGCTGCGTGACGGCTGCGCGCCGCCGAACGTGCCGCGGGTGCGCGGCGTGCCGGCCGAAGTGCCCGTGGTGGACGGGGTGCCCTGGGTCGGACGCGTGCCGCCCCACGAACCGTGCGTGTTGCCGCCGGTCGTCGTGCCGCCCGTCGTGGTTCCGCCGGTCGTGGTACCGCCAGTGGTAGTGCCGCCGGTGGGCGTGCCGCCATGGTTGCCGCCGTGGTTCCATTGACCGCCGTTGGAGCTGCCATTGTTCGACTGTCCGCCGTTGTTGGACGAGCCGTGATTCCACTGCCCGCCGCCGAACCCGCCACGGTGGTCGCCGCGGTCCGCGAAGCGGTTGTCCTGCCAATTGCCGCGGCCGTTGCGGAAGTCGCCGTGGTTATCGCCACGGAAGTCGCGCCGGTCGTTGCGGAAATCGCGGAAGTCGGCACGGCGGTCATGGCGGTCGCCGCGCAGATCGCGCTGGTCGTGGCGCAGTTCGCGCACGTCGCGGTTGCGTTCTGCAATGTCGCGGCCGAGTTCGCGGCGGTCGCGGTTGATTTCTGCGTAGTCGCCCCTTATTTCGGCGCGTTCCTGTGCAACACGGCCCCAGTCGCCCCTTTGCTGAGCGGCGCGCAACTGGCGCTGGTCCTGCTGAAGGTCACGGTAGTCACCCGCCAGTTCACGGCGGTCGCCCGCGATTTCGCGGTTGTCGTGGCGGATTTCTGCGATGTCGCGGCGGATTTCGCGACGGTCGCTGTGGATTTCGCGGTTGTCGTTGCGGATCTCGGCGCGGTCGTTGCGAAGTTCGCCGCCGTTGCTGCGGTAGTCTCTCGAGAATGTCGTTGCGTCCTGGGCAAAGGCGACGGGTGCCGCCAGCGCGCATGCCGCACTCACTGCCAAAGCGAGCAAAGTTTTCTGGAACATGGAAATCTCCTTGGGTCTACGGTGCGGCACATGCCATCACCAGTGCCGCAACGTTACGTCCGCTGCCGCCCGGGCTCCCGCGGTTTTACATTGAATTACCCCCGCTTACACATGCTTACACCCGGGCCCGAATGTAACGAATTGTTACGAACTGGCCGTGGCAACAAAATGTTACTTTTCTCCAGTGGAATTTTCGCGCGCGCGGGTCAATCATGGCTGCACGGGTACACATACACAGACGCCATGCGTTGAATGTAGTCAAGCAAAGGCACGAACCGCCGGCGCCTGTGCAGTCCCGGATTATGGAGAAGGAGACCGATCATGTATGCGCGTGCCA
>JAIOOZ010000408.1 GCA_021414185.1 Betaproteobacteria bacterium | reverse complement strand
GAAATGGTGCCGGCAACGGTGTTGGCGGCGAGCGGTCCGCGCATCGGAATCGCGTCGATCTTGTGCTGGCGATAGAAATCGACGGTGGCGCGTCCAGCGGAGCGGCCGCAGGCATCTATAGTGATGACCGGTTTGCCCGGTTCATGGATCACCCAGAAGCTGTCGCCGCCGATGCCGTTCATGTGCGGATACACGACCGAGATCGTTGCGGCTGCTGCGACCATCGCTTCGAGCGCATTGCCGCCTTCGCGCAATACCGCGAGGCCGGATTGCGCGGCAAGCGAGTGCGGCGCCACCACCATGCCGCGCGCGGCCCAAGTCGAGTTGATGCTCATGGATGAATCGGGCTGTGGTGCGTGGTGTTACTTTTCGGTGGGCTTGCGCAGTTCCGGCAGGACCTGCCTGGCGAAAAAATCCGCGCCGATTTTGGCGATGCGCTCAGGGCCTATGCTCGCCTTGATGGCGGCATCGGACCCGGCATTCTTCCATTGCGCATACTCGTCGACCGGCGGTGCCATGCCCATCGCTTCGGTAAGCAGGATCACGTAATTGACCACCTTTAATCCGTCTGTTGTAGCGAGACCGCACAAATTCCGCTGGCAGGCGTGAAACGTCGTCACCAGGGTGTCGCTGCCGTTTTCCGTGCACAGTTCGACCGATTTGCGGACGACGTCTTTCAGCGCCGCGGGAATCGGCGCCAGCGCCGAGCACATATGGCCGGGCGCCGAGTAATCGCTGACAACGAGTTCGATGCCCGGTATCAGCCGCAGCATATCGGCGACCAGCGGGTTGGAATCGACTTCGTGAAAGCCGCTATGCGTGTGCAGCACCACCTTGCGGTTGAGCGGATGCGTGAGCAGCGGCGCCAGCATGTGGCGGCGCGCGTGCAGCATCTCGGTGATGTGCGACACCTCGAAATTGATGGTGTTGGTCCCGCCCATGAAAGTGCCCATGTGTCGATGGCAGGACGGACACCAGGTGACGACCTTGTCGCGGCCCGAAGTGTTGAATTTCTCGACCGTGCGTGCCGCCATGCCGGCCGCGGCCGCGAGATTGCCGTCCTTGGCCGTGCCGCAGCAATACGCCGGGCCGCCCGCCGGGTCCGATTCGATACCGACCGCGCGCAGTAACGCAATCGCGCTGTGGATGATGTCGCCGTGGCGGACCGCATTGCAGCCGTACCAGAAGACTACGCGCTCGCTCACTGTTCCCATTAGCGATGCCACTCCGCAATTTCGGCGTCTGACAATTGCAGCGCCGAGAATGCATTGATGCGCCGGAAGAAATGGGGATCGCGCTTGCCGTCCGGCAGCAGCGCTTCGCCGCCGGTCGAGCCGAGTGCGGTGATGCGCGAGAGCCGCAGCATGAGCATGGGGTTCACGTTTTCAGGACACGCCGGTATGCAACGCGCGGATTGCGTGCACAGCCGCGTCCATTCCACCGCTTCCGGGGTGCCGGCAGTACCGCGCAGGATGCCGAGTATGCCGGCCACCACGTCGCCGCCGTTCTTGCCGGCCAGCTTGTCCGAATAGCCTGTCATCGGGCAGATATCGAAGCACTTGCCGCAGGTCGTGCAGTCGACCAGCGTGCGCGCGATGTTGCGCTCGATATAGGCGAACAGTTCGTCGGTTTTGGTTTCCATGCGCATGCTCGGCGAGCAGGAAAGAGGACGGGATGCGGAAATGTTAGCACAGCCCGTCGCGCCGACCGTGGAGTTCGCGCCGGCAGTAAAATGCACGCATGAAAAACCTACTCGAACGCGACGCCATCGGCGCATTCTGCCGCCACACCCATGTTGAAGTCGCGGGCGCGGCGAGCGGGCCGCTGGCGGGCCTGACCTGCGGCATCAAGGACCTTTACGATATCGCAGGGCATAAGACCGGCTTCGGCAGTCCTGACTGGCTCGCCACGCACGAACCGGCGGCGGCGACCGCGCCAACCGTGCAATGCCTGCTCGATGCCGGCGCGCACATCCTCGGCAAGACTCACACCGACGAGCTTGCTTATAGTCTGAACGGCGAGAATCCGCATTACGGCACGCCAGTGAACGTCAACGCGCCCGGCCGCATACCGGGAGGCTCGTCGAGCGGCTCCGCCGCCGCGGTCGCAGCCGGCCTGGTCGACTTCGCGCTCGGCTCCGACACCGGGGGATCGGTGCGCGCGCCGGCGGCCTTTTGCGGAATTTTCGGTGTGCGTCCTACGCACGGGCGCCTTTCGCTCGACGGCGCCTGCGCTTTGGCGCCGAGTTTTGACGTTGCTGGCTGGTTTGCGCGGGATGCTGCGCTCCTGGAGCGCGTCGGCCGTGTCCTGCTCAACGACATCAAGCTCGCGCCCCAACCGGGCGCCTTGCTGTTCGCGCAGGACGGGATTGCGCTGG
Organism: Betaproteobacteria bacterium; assembly: GCA_021414185.1. GTDB lineage: Bacteria > Pseudomonadota > Gammaproteobacteria > Burkholderiales > SG8-41 > PALSA-1004. The sequence continues at coordinate 447 of JAIOOZ010000408.1, read as the reverse complement.
TTGGCGATGCCGTGGCAAAAGCTTTTGAACCCGCGGTGGACCGTGTGATTGCGGTGCTGGGCAAGCCGCACAATGTCACCGTGGCGAAAGAAGGTTTGCCGCAATGGTTTCAGGTGTTTCGCAAGCTGCAGGGCGCTGAAGCATGGGCGCAACATGCCGCATGGATTGCTCGCGCGAAGCCAAAGTTCGGGTCCGGCGTGCGCGAGCGTTTCGCATGGGCATCGACGATAACGGCGGAAGAAGTAGCGCCGCTGAAAGAGCAGCGCGAAGAGATCGCACGCCGCATGGCGGAATTGTTAAAGGGCAATGCCGTGCTGGTGCTGCCGTCAGTGCATGCGATCGCACCGCTGCAGAATACGCCGGCGGCCGAACTCGACGAATTCCGCGGCCGCGCCATGAGCCTATTGTGCATCGCCGGGCTCGCGCGCCTGCCGCAGGTTAGTTTGC
>JAIOOZ010000095.1 GCA_021414185.1 Betaproteobacteria bacterium | reverse complement strand
CAAAGGCGGCTTGTGCCTCAGCAAAAGATACGCCGTGCTTATCCTGATTCTCGGCCTCCTTTTTGGAATCCCATTGGAACCGTGCTTTGACCATGCGAAAGCCTAGCACAAATATGGGCGAATCGCCATATCATTATATGGCGTCAGTGACGGATGCCTGGCGACCGCTAACTTGTATTAGTTGACATTCTGGAGATGCTAGACGCATATATTTGTATATGCAACGATGGATAGAAATATATATACATCTGCATGGGCATATATAGATATATATAGCGCTTGGTCACCGCAGCATTTGAAGCGCCAGCCATAAAGCGCTGGTCATGAGTTCATTGAGCGTTTGACAATATCCACCATCGCTGCGGCCTCGGCGGTGGCGATTTCGCTCAATCCCTTGACCACTCCCTCGCGGTTCGCCGCGGGCTGGTTCTGGCTCACTTTCCATTTGCCGGCAAGTTTTGTAATCGGGATTTCAATGCCGACGATGGCGCCGAGCATCTTTTCGATATAGTCGTCGGGCGCATCCGTGACCTTCCACGGCTGTGCGCTCCCGGCTTCATGCCGGTCCGTGAGTCGCCCCACCAATCCCCGCAACCAGGTGCGGTCGTCGATGACGCGCAGAGGGCCGTACGCGTGCACGACGATATAGTTAAAGGTCGGGACGACTTTTCCGTGTTCTTTCTTGGTCGGGTACCACGACGGCGAGATGTAATGCTGCGGTCCCTGGAAAACCAGCAGGGCTTCGACATCGTTTGAGTAGTGCTGCCATACCGGGTTGGCGCGCGCCACATGGCCGCGCAACGTCCCGAACGGAGCGGGCGCGGGGTCGAGTTCGAAAGGAATGTGGTTCGCGTTCAACTCGTTCGCGCTGAACGTCACCATTGCCGCCAGCGGATGCTCGTGTATCAACTGGTGCAGAACTTCGGTGCGCGACTCTGCGAAATGCGCCGGCAAGTACATGGCAGATGCTCCGTGCGACAGGGTTGATGGCGTCAGGCGTGTTTCACCGGACGTCCGACGCGTTGAAATTCGGGTTCTCGATGAGGCCGAAACGATTGCCAAAAGGGTCTTTGACGGCCGCGACCCTGATTCCTTCACCTACGTCCTGGACCGGTAAGAGCTCGGTTGCGCCCAGTGCCAGCAACCGCTCGAGCTCGGTCTCGACATCCGGAACTCCCCACAGGATTTGCGGGCCCGTAGTGCCGGCAGTTTCGTCGGGGAGCAGGCCGAGTTCGAAACCCCCGACAGAAAACCCGACGTAAAACGGCTGATCGAAGTACGGCTGGACGCCGAGCACTTGCGCGTACCAGGACTTGGCGCGAGGGAGGTCGGTGACGGGATAGATTGCCGTGCGTAGCCCGAGGATCATGGTGTGCTCCGGATTCGACTGCCGTGATGATGGATTTTCAGCAGTCCGTCAATCGCCGGCCAGTTCCTGCATCACCCAGTGCGCGGTCGAGCAGAGATTGCCGTCGTGGTGGTCGATGCCGAGCAGTTGCAGACCGAACGGCAAGCCGTCCGACTGCATCAGCGGCAACGAGAACGCCGGGAAGCCCAGCCACGAGCCGGGGACGATAAATGTCCTGCTGCCGCTGAATTCAAAACCTTCAATGGCGGGGCCGGACGACGCGAGCGTTACATAGGCGTCGGCGCCGATCTCGGCGGCAAGTTTGCGGCAGTGCGCGCGTATCGCGGTGCGCTTTTCCATCCGCGAAACGTAATCGGCGGGCGTCATCTGGTTGGCGCGCTCGATCAGGCCGTGGATGCGTTTACCGATGAGTTTGCCGTAGCGCGCGATGTAATCCTGGAATGGCCACTTCATTTCGTAGGCGACGATGTCGAGCGCGGTGTCGATGTCGCGCTCCATGGCGTCTTCGAAAGCGGCGACGCGCGGATCGTCGTTCTTGCTGACAATTTCGACGCCGGCCTTGGTCATTGCCGCAATGACTTCATCGAACGCTTCTTCGGTGTTGGAATCGATTTCGGTCCAGCCGCGCGTGTAAAGGCGTATCAGCTTCTGCGGTTGCACGGCGAGCGGCAGCGTTGCGCTCGCGCCGTTCATGAATCCATAGCCGGGGCTGCCGATGCCGAGCGAGATCTGCGACGCCACGCGCCAGACGTCTTCCAGCGTCGCGCCGATGATGCCGAGGTGATCGTTGGTCGCCGACAGCGGATGGATGCCGGCCGTGTTGAGCGAACCTATGGTCGGTTTGAAACCGACCGCGCCGCAATACGAGGCGGGGCGCAGCGTCGAGCCCTGCGTTTGCGTGCCAAGCCCGACCGGGATCATGCCGGCGCCGACACCCGCAGCGGTGCCGCTCGATGAGCCGCCGGGCGTGCGCTTGGGATCGAACGGATTGGTGGTTGGCCCGGAAAACCCGATGGCGAATTCAGTGGTAACGGTTTTGCCGAAGATCACTGCGCCACCCTGGCGCAGCGCCTGCACGCACGCGGCATCCTGCCCCGACTGCCAGCCGCTGAAAGCGGGCGAGTTCATTTGCGTGGGCATGTCCTTGGTCGCCATGATGTCCTTGATGCCGACCGGGCAGCCGTCAACCATCGACAGCGGCTTGCCTGCTTTGTAACGTTTGGTCGACTCATCGGCGGCCTTGCGCACGGCTTTGCGGTCGAGAGTTACGAATGCTTTCACGCGCGATTCGAATTTATCGACGTTGGCGAGGCAGAGTTCCAGAAAATCGCGCGGCGTCTGCTTGCCGCTTTTGAAGCCCGCCACTGCCTGTGCGAAAGAAACGATATAGGGGTTACGCCATGCTTTCATGTCTTGATTTCCAAGTGTGGAACAGCTTGATGATGGGTTGCTATAATCTGCAGGTCAGGAGTGAGGAGTTAGGAGGTAAAGGGCTTAAAGCGGTAATTCGCCGGATCCTCACGCCTCACCCCTTACTCTTTACTACGCCCCTTAGAATTCTACCCGAACACCAGAGGAAGCCGCATGACACTCACCCGCAATCTGGCGGCCGTCGCCGTTCTCACAAGCCTGTGCACCGCGGCGTTCGCGCAGGATTATCCGGCGCGGCCAATCCGTATGATTCTCGGGTTCGCGCCGGGCGGCAGCACCGATCTCGTGGCGCGCGTGGTGGCGCAGAAGATGTCGGAGTCGTGGGGCCAGCAGGTGGTGGTGGATAACCGCCCCGGCGCCAATGGCATGATAGGCGCGGATCTTGTCGCCAAAGCGAACGCGGACGGCTACAGCCTGCTGCTCTCCAGCATCGGTCCGATGGCGATCAACGCGAGCCTCTACAAGATGCCGTACGACATCGTTGCGGATTTCGCGCCGGTCACCTACACCGGCAACGTCACCAATCTGCTGGTCGTGCATCCGAGTATTGCCGCCACCAACGTGAAAGAACTCATCGCGCTCGCCAAGGCGCAGCCCGGCAAACTCACGTTCGGCTCCAGCGGCACCGGCGGTGCGCCGCACATGGCGGTCGAGTTGTTCCGCATACTGGCCAAAGTCAACGTGATACATGTGCCTTATAAAGGCGGTGGACCGGCGATGGCGGATCTCGTCGGCGGGCAGATTTCGGGCAGTTTCGCGAGCATGCCGTCGGCGATACCGTTCGTGCGCGGCGGCAAGTTGCGCGCGCTGGCGGTCACCGCGCCGAAGCGTTCGCCTGCCGAGCCGAGCGTGCCGACGATATCCGAAGCCGGCATCCCGGGTTTTTCGGTGCTCGACTGGCAGGGCTTGTTCACTACCGGCAAAACCCCGCCAGCCGTCGTCAACAAGCTGAATGCGGAAGTCGTGCGTATACTGGCGCTCCCCGACGTGGTCGAGAAGCTCGCCGTCGCCGGCGTGGAGATCCAAACCAGCACGCCGAAGGAGTGGGGCGAATTCATCAAGTCCGAAATCGCCAAGTGGAGCAAGGTGGTCAAGGAAGCCGGCGTCAAGGTCGAATAAGCTAAAAACAGCAGTTGCGAGGAGCGAGGATGAACAAAAAGCTGTGTATTGCTGGCGGCTGCGGGCTGGCCGCCTTGATGGTGTCGTGCGCGTGGGGCGCCGCGCCGTTGAATTATCCGAACAAGCCGGTGCGCTTTATCGCCGCCAATTCCGCGGGCGGCGGGCTGGATATAGTGGCGCGCGCGCTGTCGCCGAAACTGGCGGCCGTGTTCGGCTACCAGGTCGTGGTCGACAACCGCGCCGGCGCTGCGGGCAGTATCGCGTCCGAAATCACCGCGCACGCGCCGAAGGACGGCCATACCATCATGACCGGCTCGCTCGGCGGGCTGGCGGTGAACACCAATCTCTATAAGGGGCTCAACTACCATCCATTGCGCGACCTCACCGCGATTACATTCGCGACTTCGTCGAGCAATGTGCTGGTCGTCAATCCTTCCGTCCCTGCGAAATCGGTGCAGGAGTTGATCGCGCTGGCGCGCGCGCAGCCCGGCAAGCTCACTTACGGATCGTCAGGCGCGGGCAACGCTGGGCATCTCGCCGGCGAGTTGTTCAAGTCCATGACCAAAACGGACATGGTGCACGTGCCGTATAAAGGCGGGGCGCCGGCGATGATCGACCTCATTGCGGGACAGGTGCAGCTGGTATTTTCATCGGCGCCCACCGCGGTGCCGCAAGTAAAGGCGGGAAAGATACGCGCGCTGGCGGTAACGACTCTCAAGCGCTCCACCGTGCTGCCCGAGTTGCCGACGATCGCCGAATCCGGGTTACCCGGCTATGAGGCCGACAACTGGTACGGCGTCGTGACGACGGCCGGCACGCCGCGCGCCATCATCGATTACCTGAATACGGAAATCGTGCGCGCCCTGCAGTCTCCTGAAGTGAAGCAATTGCTGTTCAACCAGGGGCTGGAGGTGCGGACCAGCACGCCTGCCGAATTCGGCGCGTACATGAAGTCCGAGTTCGACAAATGGGCCAAGGTCATCAAAGACGCTGGCATTACGGCTAACTAGGCGCCAGGAGACTGCATGAAAATCCGCACGAAAACGATAGCCGTTTGCCTGCTCGCATTCGCGCCTGCTGCAATAGCGCCGGCGACGGCAGCGGACACACCCGCAAAAGCGGTCAAAGCACCTGTGGCAAAGACCGCGAAGGCGGCAGCGCCCAAGGCAGTCAGGGCTCCCGCGCTGGAAAAACTGACCTGCCGCACCGGCCCCAATGACGAGCAGGTGCGGCTCATCGTCGAAGCGGTGAAGGGGCCGACCGCATGCATTACTGCGGCATGTACGGCAGCCTTAACGGGTCGATCGAGGTCGTGCTGAAAAAGCCGGAGTGCATCATGCAGGGTTTGTTTGAAGGCTCCGGCGACCAGGAGAAGCCGGCGCCGGCAGCGCCCGGGGATTAAGCAAAAAATTCCCTCTCCACCTTGTTAGGGGGAGAGCAAGTGCATACGGCGAGGGGGCCGGGCTAGGGTGAGGGGGTAGAGGCCTCGGTTTTCTCTAGGAGCGCCAGCAATATCGCTTCCCCTCACCCCGGCCCTCTCCCCACTAAAGTGGGGCGAGGGAGCGTTCTAAGCTTTCTTGCGGTACTTGTCGTAAATCACGCCCTGCGCGTGCATCGCTTCGATTTCCGCGTCCTTGTAACCGAGCGTTTTCAGGACTGAGTCCGAATGCTGGCCCAGCCATGGCGCCGCCGTGCGCGGTTTGGTCAGCGGGACACTGGTTTTCACCGGCGAACCCATGTTCTTCATGCGTCCGATCCTGGGATGGTCTATCTCGGTCACCATGTTGCGCGAGACGACGTGCGGATCGGCCAGCGTCTGTTCATAGGTATAGACCGGGCCGCCGGGCACCGCGGCGGCGTCCAGCTTGGTCACCCAGTGCGCCGTCGGCGCGGTCATGAACACCTTTTCGATC